>JBEKJN010000113.1:0-8382 GCA_050011235.1 Verrucomicrobiota bacterium
CGGGCGCATTGTTCGCCAGCCGATGCCAAGATGTTCAAAACGGTTTCCTGATGCAGGCCGGTGAATCTTTGGATTGCACGGATGCCCATGCCTTCAATGAGCAGGCCAATCACCTGAAATGCCTTTTCTCTGTCCACTCTCACGCCGTCCATTGGTTGCTCGATACAGAACGTCTTGGCACAACGCGGACAGCGGAAGCGTTGCACAAACTGATTACGATTGCGAAAGAACCCGAATTTTTGCGCCTTACCATTACAACAATGACAGTTCACTTGACCTTTTCCGGCCAAGTCTTACAGTGATTTTGTAACATCGAGTTACCACTGAAGGCTTCGGCCTTTGGTTGCGCCCTGTCGGTGTTTCTAGCACTGGCAGGGCTTTGTTTTTATTGTTGACATCATGTTAAACGAAATGTATATTCATGTCAAACTAATTGTTTAACAAAATGTATGAAGCCTAAAATGGGCAGACCGCCATTACCAAAGGGCACAACTAAAGGCGTCCTGATTGGGGCTAGATTTTCGCCCGATGAGTCAAAACGCGTCCATGATGCCGTTAAGCGCGCAAAACAGGTGAAATCCGAATGGGTCAGAAAAACCTTGCTGACAGCGGCCAAAAACCGTTAACGCGGATTTAACAAAAAACGCGTTGCGGGGCATTTGAATTGCTATAAGATTACCGTCATTCGATGAACAAAGCAAATCCAATGGGCATAGCGATGATTATTTGCGACCAGATAATCACCGAAGATAAAACTAATAAGAAAAGCTTAATGGGATGCTTTAATAATGTTAGCGCCGCGCAATTCCCGACAGCACCGATGAATTGCGCTGTGTTTGTTGCATTAACCGATGGACACGGGGCGTATCAGGGCAAACTGGAATGTGTCAATGAAGATGCGGGAAGGGAGCCAATTTTTGGAATGGGGGGGCCGGTTGTCTTTGCCAATCCTCTACAAACAATCGAATTGGGTTTTAAGCTGGTTAATTTGTCCTTCCCAAAACCCGGAACCCATGCTATAACATTCTCATGTGATGGTGAAATAATTTTGCACCGAAGATTTACTGTTAAACAAATAGCTCCAAACGAAGTAATGCCATGATAGCCATTGAATCTCCACTGTTGCAATTTGGGCAAGATTTTGCAGAAGTCACCGGAGCGCCTACGAACAAAGTGTCGGGGGTTGGGGAAGAACCGTTCATTTCTTACACTGAATTGATGTGCGTTTTCGCACCGCTTGTCTTCTCGATCACGGAAATGAGTGACAATGAAGTTGTGCAGCTTGCTGAAAGCTCCGCTTCGTTTGCCTTCCTTGATTCGCCGGAGGAAGACATTTACAACGACCTGCTGAAAAGCAAAGAATGAACAAATGGGATGTAGTCCTTGTAGGTTATCCTTTTTCAAGCCTTCTGGTCACAAAAATCAGACCGGCGGTGATTGTTTCCCCTGACGCTTATCACCAAAAGGGCGAAGATATTCTGGTGATTCTGGTTACTTCTAACACTTCCCGCCAATCGCCACACGACATTATTGTAACGACAGCACATCCAGAATTTAAGCAAACGGGATTGCGGAAAGACTCAGCCATCAGGGTCAGCAAAATAATGACGCTCGAAAAGTCGAAGGTTCAGCATGTGCTTGGAAAACTTGGGGCAAGTCTATCCGCAGAAGTTGAACGCGAATTGCGGGCCTTTCTGGAATTGCCACCCTACCAACCGCCATTAGGACAGCGGTAGCACTCCCCATGCCCGAAAAATCGGGCCTTCAACAATCTGACGGAGCATGACCGAGATTTACCATTCAATCACCGCCGCGCCCCACGTCAGCCCCGCGCCGAACACAATCAGCAGGACCAGGTCGCCGCGCTGGATTTTTCCGGCGGCCACCGCCTCGTCCAGCGCGATGGCCACCGACGCCGCCGACGTGTTGCCATAGCGCTCCAGATTCACGAACATCTGCCCCGGTTTCGCGCCGAGCCGTTCACCCACGGCGTCAATGATCCGGCGGTTGGCCTGATGCGGGATGATGCATTTGATTTGTGAAATATCGAGTTCACAGCGCCGCAACGCTTCCCGCGCTGCCGTGTACATCGCCTGCACCGCGCTTTTGTAGGTTTCCCTGCCGTTCATCCGCAGGTAGTGCAGGCGCGCGTTGACTGAATCGATCGTTGGCGGGCAACGGCTGCCGCCGCCGGGCACGAACAGCAAATTGGCGCTTTCACCGTCGGCACCCATCACCGCCGTAAGCAAACCGTGCGAACTTGGCCGGTTTTGCAGCACCGCCGCGCCCGCGCCGTCGCCGAACAGTACGCACGTGTTGCGGTCCTTCCAGTCCACGATCGAGGAAAGTTTTTCCGCACCGATGACGAGCACGGTGTCGTAAGTGCGCGACATGATGAATTGCTGTGCGATTTCGAGTCCGTAAATGAAACCAGAACAGGCGGCTTCGATGTCGAACGCCGCGGCGCGTTTCGCCCCGATTTTGTGCTGCACCAGGCACGCCGTCGCCGGGAAGGGCATGTCCGGCGTGATGGTGGCAACGATGATCAGGTCAATTTGTCCGGCGGTGACCCCCGCCATTTTCATGGCGCGTTCGGCGGCCCTGGTCGCCAGGTCGGACGTGAATTCGTCCTTCGCCGCCAGCCTCCGTTCCTTGATGCCGGTGCGCGTGGTGATCCATTCGTCGGTCGTATCCACCATTTTTTCCAAATCGGCGTTGGACAGGATTTTTGCCGGCACATACGAGCCGACCCCGGTGATGGAGCAGGAACGGCCTTGAAAATTGTACAGGGCGCGCGGGTTTTTGAATTTTTTTGCGGGCGAAGCGCTCATGCGTGAACGGGGACGGACGTTTCCACATCAGCCAGCCGCTCGTTGGCACGGGCGATTTCGCGTGCGATGATTTCGTTGACACGGTGCTGCACGGTTTCGGCGGTTATGCGCAACGCGCTGGCGATGGCGCGTTCGCGGGACGAACCGTGCGCCTTGAACACGATGCCATTGAAGCCGAGCAGCGGCGCGCCGCCATGCACTTCCGGGTCCATGCGCCGGCGGATGGCATGAAAGGCGTTTTGCGTGAGATACGCGCCGATCTGCCGCTTGGGATTGCGCATCAACTCGCGCTTGAGCATCGAAAACATCGCGACGGCGAGGCTCTCGCACGTTTTCAAAACGATGTTGCCGACGAAGCCGTCGCAAACGACGACATCCACGCGGTCCTTGAACAAATCGTTTCCCTCGATGTTGCCGATGAAATTGACATTGAGCCGCTGGCAAAGCTTGAAGGCCTTGAGCGTCAGATCATTGCCTTTGGAATCCTCCGTGCCGATGCTGAGAATGCCGACACGCGGTTTTTTGCGTCCGAGCACTTCGCGCGAATAGATGCTGCCCATCACTGCGAAATGCGCGAGATGGAGCGGCTTGCACTCGATATTCGCGCCGGCGTCGAGCAACACGAATTCGTTGTCCTGCCGCGGAATGACGGTCGCGATGCAGCCGCGGTCCACACCGGGCAGACGGCCGATCTTGAGCGTTGCCGCCGCGAAAAGGCCGCCGGTGTTGCCGAGGGAAACGACCGCGTCGGCCTTGCCCTCCTGCACCAGTTCGGCGGCGCGGGCGATGGATGAGTCCCTTTTTTTGCGCACTGCATTGGCCGGTTTGTCGTCCATCGTCACCACTTCGCTGGCGTGAACGACGCGCACGCGATGGTCGCGAAAACCGCGATCGGGCAGGGCGGCGTGGATGGCGGCTTGATCGCCGACCAGGTAGAGGGCGCTGATTTTCTTGTTGGCCTGAAGCGCCAGCTTGGCACCTTCGATGACCACCCCGCACCCGTAGTCGCCACCCATGACATCCACAGCAATTCGCATAGATGAAAGAACGCGGGAAATTTCTCCCCCGTCCCGCCGGAATCAGGTGCCGGCGGTGATGGTCAACACCTGCCGGCCTTTGTAATAACCGCACGCCGGACAAACCCGGTGCGGCACATACGGCGCGGCGCATTGGGGACACGTGTTCAGTTGCGGCAGGGTCAATACGCTGTTGTAAGCACGGCGCATGCGCTGCCGGCTCCGGGAAGGTTTACGCTTGGGAACGCCCATAAATTTTCAATAAATTACAGTTTCAATTTGTTCAACTCCGCCCACGGAGACGAAACGGTTCCGCCCCGGGGAATGCGGCCGGGTTTGGCTTTGCCCGTGGAGGTCTTCTCCAATCCGCGACAGTCCGGCTTGCACAACGGATGTTGCGGAAACTCGAGGAGGATATCCTCCCGCAGATGCGGCGTCAAGTCCACGCAATCATTGTCCACGGTCACCCGCTCCTCGCCCGCGAACGGCAAATGGCAAGTCCAATCCGCCAGATTCAGTTCATGCCGGAAGGGTTCCAGGCAGCGAACGCACTCGCACTCCAAAGTCAGACGCAGCGAGCCGGTCACCAGGATGCCGTCGGCCAGTTTCTCGACGGTCACGTCGTAACGCAGCGGTTGCCGGGTGTGAATCATCGGATCTTGCACGTCCAAATCCAGTTCCTTCACTGGCAGTTCGCCCTGCAAATGAATTTCGTGCGCTTCCAGGTGGTGAAGATTGACGGTCAACATAAACTTCCAGTCTTTGGTTTCTGGTTCCGGGCCGGAAAACAACCCGATGCCTTTGACCAGAACGAAAAATTAAAAGCTCAAACATTTTTCCTCGGTTTCAGTTTTTTCCGCAAGGCCGCCCGGACGTGCGGCGGCACAAACGGGCTCACGTCGCCGCCGAGCCGCGCGATTTCCTTCACCATCCGCGAACTCAAAAACGTGTAGGTGTCCTTGGGCATCATGAAAATTGTTTCCACATTTTCGTTCAGCTTGCGGTTCATCAGCGCGAGCTGGAATTCAAACTCGAAATCCGATACCGCGCGCAGGCCGCGAAGGACGGCCTGGGCCTTGCGGCTGACGACGTATTCGACCAGCAGGCCGTCGAAAACATCCGTTTCCACGCGCGGCAGATGCCGCACCGCCTGCTTCATCAGCGCCGCGCGCTCGGTGAGCGTGAACAGCGGATGTTTGCCGTCGTTTTCGGCGACGGCCACGATGACGCGATCGAACAGCCGGGCCGCGCGTTGGATCACGTCCAGATGCCCGTTCGTGAGCGGGTCAAAACTGCCCGGATAAATCACCGTGCGCATGAAGGCATTCTACCACACACACGGTCAATGACGAGGAAGAAAAATGTTCGTCGCGTGATTTTCTCGGTGAGCCTCACCTCTGAGGCAAAAACCGGTGAAGTAATGGAATTGGCCTCCCTACAGAACACAGGCAAATCAATTATTGAAAAGTAAAACATCCCCTGTCACTTGGCCAGTGAGGACTGACACGATCACGGGCACCACATTGCCGTGTTCATCCGCCAGCGCGTCGCCCGAATTGCCCGGCTGCACCAGCACACTGATCTGGAAATACCGCGCATCAAACGAATACCAACCCATGACCTAAGCGGTGCGGATGCGGTTGTATTTATTACTCGTTATCCAGGGTGGAATTTCTTAATGATGTTTCGTCGTCCCATGAAATCAATGAGTATGCAACACTTCTGAAGGCATGAGCCTAAGACAAAAAACTCTTCAGACTGCTCCATCTCATGACGCAACTCAACCAACCCTTCCAGTTGGGTCAGGTGATTACCGGGCGGTTTTGGGTGTTTGCATATTTCTTGTAGGCGCTGTTTGGATGGTGTTCGGCCAGACGCTGCATCACGGTTTTGTGAATTACGATGACGCAGTTTACATAGCTGACAACCCTGTAGTTCTCGGTGGCCTGAGCCTGAAGGGAATCGCTTGGGCGTTTACCCACTGCGTGAACGCCAATTGGACACCACTGACAGTCATCTCTCATATGCTGGATTGCCAGCTCTACGGAACCCAGGCCGGATGGCATCATCTGACCAGCGTTCTTCTGCATATGGCGTCGGCCATCGTGCTGTTTCTGGTTTTGAAAGAAATGACGGGCGCCCTTTGGCGCAGCGCGTTCGTCGCCGCGGTATTTGCAGTTCATCCGCTGCACGTGGAATCGGTGGCCTGGATCGCGGAGCGGAGGGATGTGCTCAGCGGGTTGTTTTTCGTGCTGACGCTGGGGGCTTATACCGGCTATGTCCGCCATCCCCAGTCGCTCAGCCGCTACTTGATAGTGGTGTTGATGCTGGCACTGGCGCTGATGTCCAAGCCAACGGCGGTCACGCTTCCGTTTGTGCTGCTCTTGTTGGACTACTGGCCGCTAAAACGATTCACTCAACCGGCCGGGCGTTTGATTCCATGGCGTCTGATCGCCGAAAAACTTCCGGTGATGGCTCTTTCCGGTATCGCCTGCGTGGCCACGCTTTTTGCGCAGGAGGAGGCAATCGCGTCGTTGCCTCTCTCTGTGCGAATCGGCAACGCCCTGGTTTCCTACGTTGCCTATTTGGGACAGATGATTTATCCGGTTGGGTTGGCCGTTTACTATCCCCACCCGAGAGACGGCCTGGCGCTCTGGAAAATTATCGCGGCCTTTGTCCTGTTGCTGGTCGTCTCCATTGGTGCCATTGCCGCCCAGCGGAAGCAGCCTTGGTTTTTGTTCGGTTGGTTGTGGTATCTGGGAATGTTGGTGCCAGTGATCGGACTGGTACAAGTTGGAGGTCAGGCGCGGGCGGATCGTTACACGTATTTGCCGCAGATTGGCCTGTATATTCTCCTGACTTGGACATTGGTTGAGTTGACCGCCTCTTGGCGAAGTCGCCGTTGGGTGTGTGGCGGTGGCGCGATGGTTGTTCTGGCCGTCTTGATCGCTTGTGCCAGGACTCAAACCACATATTGGCGCAATAGCGAAACACTGTGGGCTCACGCACTTGTCTGCACCTCGAATAACACCATCGCCCACAACAATCTTGGCGATGCTTTTTTTCGACAGGAACGGATGGGTGAAGCCGTCTCACAGTACCAACAGACACTGGCCATCAACCCCAACAATGCCGAAGCCAACTACGACCTTGGCAATGCTTTTTTTCAACAGGGACGGATGGACGAAGCCCTTGCACAATTCCAAAAGACACTGGCAATCCAACCCAGCTATACCGATTACCACTATAACTATGCCGATATTCACAACAACCTTGGCAATGTTTTTCTCCGGCAGGGAAGGATGGACGAAGCCGTTGTACAATTCCAGAAGGCGTTGGCAATCAATCTTGAAGACGCAAACACCCATTACAACCTTGGCAATGCCTTGCGGCGGCAAGGAGGCGTGAATGAAGCCATCGCGCAATTCGAAAAGGCGCTGGCGCTCAAGCCACAATTTGCCGAGGCCCGCTACAATCTCGGCAATGCCTTTCTCCAACAGAGACGCGTGGATGAAGCCATCACGCAGTTCCGAAAAGCACTGACTATCAAACCCGACTATGTGGAAGCCCGGAACAACCTGGCCTGGGTGCTGGCCACCTGCCCGCAAGCTTCATTGCGAAATGGGATTGAGGCGGTGAAGCTGGCTGAACAGGCGGATCAGCTTGCCGGCGGCACAAATCCGGTCGTTCTCTGCACGCTAGGGGCGGCGTATGCGGAGGCGGGAAGATTTCCCGAAGCGATTGAGACGGCGCAACACGCCATGCACCTGGTGGAGGCGCAATCCAACAACGCGCTGTCCGCGCTGCTTCAATCGCAACTGAAACTCTATCAAGCAGGCATCCCTTTCCATGGCACGGAACAAGCACCTTAAGCGCATAAACGGGTCCTCACTATTGACACTTAACGCGTCGTTAGGCAATTGGCGTTGCCTCGATCTGGTGGACTGTGGCGAGTGCATGAGGGTTAAATTGTAAAAAAACGCCCCGCGATGGCTCGCGAGGCGTTTTGATTTTATTTGGTAGGGCGGGCCAGTCCTCTGCCCGCCGCTGAGCTCCGGCGGCGCGCACGGAGTGACGCGCCCTACCGCTGCTAGGAACCGACGCTCGCCAGTTCCTCGCCGTTTTCCACGTTCACAATTTTGAATTGTTCGGCGTGCATCCCGGTGTCGGCGCGAAACGATAGCTTCCCGAAGTAGCGTTTTTCCATCTCGATAAGATGTTTTTCGTCCTCGGTGCGGAGCCGGTCGAGCACGGTCGGATGCACGACGATGCGAAGCTGAAAGTCCGATTCGTCGCGGTCGCGCTTTTTCAGGATTTCCTGGAGCTTGCGCTGGATTTCCACGCTCATGGTCACGACGCTCTTTACCTTGCCGCGGCCCTTGCAATACGGGCAATCGTCATATACCGCCGAGCGCACGCTTTCGGTGTGGCGCTGCCGCGTCATTTCCATGAGACCGAGCTGCGAAATCGGCAGGATGTGCGTCTTGGCCTTGTCCCGGCGCAATCCCTCCTTCATCCGTTGATACACGGACTGT
>JBEKJN010000114.1:0-8243 GCA_050011235.1 Verrucomicrobiota bacterium
CCGCGCTTGGCGTGTCGCTCACGCCGCGCGAGTTCATTTTGGAAGCGCCGGAACCTTCCGCTCCGCCCGTGGACGTGGGGTTTGTTGACGCGGCGTTCAGTCTGGTGAGTTTCGCCATTCCGATGACGTTGTTCCGCCGCTGGATTGAGCGCTCGCTGCTGCGCAAGTCGCGTTGGGAAGTCGAGAAAAACCTCTCGCGCCTCGCCTCCGACTGGCGCGACCACGTGGCAGCGGGCATCGCCGAACTGACCCGCCAAGCCGAACAACAGGCGCTGGACGAACTGGCCGCGCTCGAACAGACCCTGGCGCAAACGAAATCCGACGAACCGGCCCTCCGGCGCACAGTGGCGGATCTGGTTCAAATCCGAGCGTCCCTGGCAAACGTAGCGGCACCATGACTCGGTCCCGAAATTCAGGATTGATTTGCACGAGACCAGCCGCAGCCTGACCGCGTTGGGAAAAGTGAAGATTGTTGCATCCTGCGCTTGCAAAGTGGGCGACCAAATGACTTAACTTACAGCACCAATTTTGGGATCTGATGAAACACCTCAATAATCAAATCACGACGCTGCTGAAAGACGGCGGAAATCGCGAAGCCGCCTTGGAACAGGCATTGCGCGCGGTGCTGGTGGATTTTCATTCGGAGACCGGCACGATTCATTTGCTCGACAGCAAGAAGCAGTCGCTCCATCTCGCGGCCCAACTCGGATTGCCGTCGAAGTTGATAGGCGCGGTGCGGGTCATTCCCGTGGGCAAAGGCATCGCCGGCCAAGCCGTCGCGTATAACAAGCCGGTGGTGATGTGCAATCTGCAAACGGACACCAGTGGCGTCGCCAAACCCGGCGCGCGCCAGACCGGCGTGCGCGGCATGTTGTGCGTGCCCTTGCGCAACGGAGAGACGATTGTCGGCGCCATCGGCGTCGGCACCACCCGTCCCTACGAATATACGCCGGAGGAAATGCGGTCTTTGGAGGAAATTGGCCGGGTGCTCGGCGCGCATTGCCAACTGATAACTCCGCCCGACAATCACCTCGCGCCCCCGCCTCACGATCCCACTTCCCTGCCGCAACTGTTGCAACTCGCCCGTGAAGCCTGGGAACGCCGGGATTATCAGCAAAGCATTGACATTTTGGAACAGGCCAGCCGGTTGGCGCCCAACGAGCCTCGCCTCCAGCTTGATCTGGGGCATCACTATGGTTTCCGCTGCGAATATGCCGCCGCTGAACAATGTTTTGAAAAAGCCATCCGCATTTCGGGCCAGCAAACCGGGGCCTTCATCGGAGCCGGAATCCATTGCGACGACTTTAACCGGCATGAAATGGGCAAACGCTATTTCGAACGCGCCTTGAAGCGGGACGCGAACTCGGTGGACGCGCTGGTGTGGCTGGCGCAAATGGAGGAACGGGAAAATCATCTGGACACCGCTGGCGACCTCGTGGACCAGGCGCTGCATCTGAACGGCACCAAAATACAGGCGCTGCTCGTGCGCGCGCGGCTGCATCGTTTGACTGGACGGAAGGAGGAGTCGGAAAAATTGCTCCGCTCTTTTGTCACCAAACCCGATCGGGACATTTGGAGTCGCACGCAAGCCTGGTATGAATTGGGCAAAATTCTGGACAACCAGGCGCGCTACGACGAAGCCATGGCTGCGTTTCTCGAAGCGAAGGCGTTGGTGCAGCCGGATGCCGCCCCGGACATTGCCCGACAAAAAGCCGCCCAAGCGCGCATTAAAAAGGCGCAGGAAACCCTCACTGCCGAAACCTTGCGGCGCTGGCATGAATTTGGCGAAACCCTCAAGCCGTCTTATCGTTTGAGCACGCTCTGCGGCCATCCCCGCTCCGGCACGACCTTGCTGGAGCAAGTGTTGGATTCGCACCCGGACATCATCTCCGTGGAAGAGAAAACCACTTTCTATGACGAATCGGTTGCTCCCCTTTTGCGTAACTCACCGGTGGAAAACCTTCTGGAGGTTTTAGAGTCGGTATCACCCAGCCAGTTGGTGCAATCGCGCGCCAATTACTTCCACTTCACCGAGCTTCTGCTTGACCAGCCCATTGGCAATCGCTTGTTGCTCGACAAAAATCCTTCCAAAACCGCCATCATTCCGGCTTCTCTCCGCATCTTTCCGGAAACAAAATTTCTGGTGGCGCTGCGTGACCCCCGCGACGTGTGCCTGAGTTGTTTCATGCAACCCCTGCCCCTGGCTCCCGTCAGCGCGTTCTACCTGACCTTGGAAGACACTGTGACCGAATACGCCTCGCTGATGGGCTTCTGGCTGGCCATCAAACCCAAAATGCCGGGCCCCTGGCTCGAAGTGCGCTACGAAGATTTGGTGGACGATTTGGAATCCGCCGCCCGACGGACGCTGGAATTTCTCGGCGTGCCGTGGGATGCGCGCGTTTTGGGCTTCGACAAACACGCGCAGACCAAAATCGTGCGTTCGCCGACTTACGCGGAAGTGAAGAAACCCGTCTTCAAAACCGCCGTGGGTCGCTGGCGCAATTACCAAAAATACCTCGAACCCTATTTGGAAAAACTGGAACCATTCGCCAAAGCCTTCGGTTACGAATGACAAACATAAGCGCCAATGCCGAAAGGTTTGGCGTCTCTTTGCAAAAAGAATTGTCCCCTGCCTCATTTCGCGGCAATTTATGCACTCCTATGCAGCAGGTAAACCTCGGCATGATTGGTGGCGGCACCGTGGGCAGCGGCGTGTTTCACGCCCTTCAGCTCAACGGTGAGCTCATGGCTTCGCGCATCGGCGTCAAGGTCGCCGTCCGCAAAATCGCGGTGAAGGCATTCGA
Organism: Verrucomicrobiota bacterium; assembly: GCA_050011235.1. GTDB lineage: Bacteria > Verrucomicrobiota > Verrucomicrobiia > Limisphaerales > UBA11358 > UBA11358. The sequence continues at coordinate 2,805 of JBEKJN010000114.1, forward strand.
TGAACCGCGTCCGTATCCCATCTCGCGTTCGTTGATGACCACGGACTGGCAGCGCGTCGTCAACGATCCGGACGTTCACATCGTCGCCGAACTCGTCGGCGGCACGGGCATCGCCCGGACGATGATTCTCGCCGCGCTCAAACTGGGCAAACCGGTCATCACGGCAAACAAGGCGTTGCTGTCGGCGCACGGCGAGGAGTTGTTTGCCGCGGCGAAAAAATACGGCACAAACCTTTACTACGAGGCGAGTGTTTGTGGCGGCATTCCCATCATCAAATCGCTCCGCGAAGGTTTCGTTGGCAACCGCATCAGCGCCCTTTACGGCATCGTCAACGGCACCTGCAATTACATCCTCACCCGGATGAAACTCGAAGGTGCGGATTTCGCCACCGTGCTCGCCGACGCGCAAAAACAGGGATACGCCGAAACGCCGCCCGACCTCGACATTGACGGCTTCGATTCGCAACACAAAATCGGCATCCTTGCCTCGCTTGCGCATGGTTTTTGGGTGAGTCCAAACAACATTTATGTCGAAGGCATTCGCCATGTCAGCGCGCTGGATATAAAATTTGCCGGCGAACTCGGCTATACCATCAAGCTGCTCGGCATTATCAAAAGGCTGGAAAGCGGCTGTCGCGTGCAAGTTTCCGTGTATCCGACCTTGATCCCGGATTCGCACGTCCTGGCCAGTGTAAATCACGTTTTCAACGCCGTCTTTGTACGCGGTGACATCGTCGGCGACACGCTCTTTTACGGACGCGGCGCGGGCAAGGACGCCACCGCCAGTGCCGTCTTGAGCGATCTGGCGGACGCGGCTCTCGATTTGAAGTTTGACACGAAACATCGCGTGCCGCCGTTTGTGCCGCACGAATGCGCCGGCGCGGTGGTGCCGATTGAAGAGGTGGTTTCCCAGTATTTCGTCCGGCTCAACGTCGTTGACCGTCCAGGCGTCCTGGCAAAAATCGCGGCCATTTTTGGGCAATCAAAAATCGGCATTTCGTCCGTGATTCAGCCCGAAGGCCACGAAGGCAAGAGCGTGCCGTTGATTTTCATGCTCCACTACGCGACCAACGGCGCGGTGGCCGGCGCATTGAAGAAAATCGGCAAACTGCCCGTCGTCAAAGGCAGGCCCATGATGCTGCGTGTGGAGAATTTTGAATAGCCACGAATTTCGCGAATTTGCGCCAATTCAATTCGCGACCGTTCGCACAATTGGCGGATAGACCCAAAACAGTATGGCGTTGATCGTCCAAAAATACGGCGGCACTTCGGTCGGCAACACCGACCGCATCAAAAATGTCGCGGCGCGCGTGGCCAAATATCGTGCCAAAGGCGACCAGGTCGTCGTTGTTGTCTCGGCCATGAGCGGTGTGACGGATAATTTGATCAAGCTGGCCAAGGACATCATGCCGTTGCCCAGCGAACGCGAAATGGACGTGTTGCTCGCGACCGGCGAACAGCAGACCATCGCCCTTACCGCCATCGCCTTGCATGCGCTGAACGTTCCGGCCGTATCGCTCACCGGCCCACAGGCGGGCATCATCACCGACGTGGTTCACACGAAAGCGAAGATCCACGACATTTCGCCGAAAAAAGTTCACGAGCTTTTGAAACAAGGCAACGTCGTCATCGTCGCCGGTTTCCAGGGCGAAACGCCCGAAGGCCAGATCACGACGCTGGGCCGCGGCGGTTCGGATTTGACGGCCATCGCGCTGGCAGCCGCGCTCAAGGCCGACCTCTGTCAGATTTACACGGACGTGGACGGCGTCTATACCGCCGACCCGCGCATCGTGCCGGACGCGAAGAAGCTTTCGGAAATTTCCTACGACGAAATGCTCGAACTCGCGAGCCTCGGCGCCAAGGTGATGCAGAGCCGTTCGGTTGAATTTGCGAAAAAATTTGGAGTCGTTTTTGAAGTCCGCTCCAGCTTGAATGACAACCCCGGAACCATTGTGAAAGAAGAAACCAAAAGCATGGAAGACGTCGTCGTGCGCGGCGTCTCGCTCGACAAAAACCAGGCCAAAATCACACTCGTCGGCGTGCCCGACAAGCCCGGCGTGGCCGCGCGCATCTTCAAGGCGCTCGGCGACGCGACCGTCAACGTGGACATGATCGTCCAGAACATCAGCCACGGCTCCGGCACGCCCGCAACCGACCTTTCGTTCACCACCGACAAGCCGGATTTGCTCAAGGCGCAAAAGGTCATTGACGATTTGAAAAAGGAACTCGGTTTCCGGAACGTGATTGCCACGGACAAAATCGGGAAGCTATCCATCGTCGGCGTCGGCATGAAAAGCCACACCGGCGTGGCGGGAAAATTGTTTGAAACGCTCGCCAGGGAAGGCGTGAACATTGACATGATTTCAACGAGCGAAATTAAAATCTCCGTCGTGATTGACCTCGCCAAAGGCGAAGCGGCGATGAAGGCCGTTCACTCGGCGTTTATCGGCAGCTAGGCCGAATTTCCGGAATCCCAGCCATGAGCGACCCGAACCGGATTCTCCAGAAACCGGATGCTGCTGAATGGCTGACCGCACGGAGTTTTTTGTTGATTCTCGCCGCGGCGTTGGTTGCCGCGTTTCCGAAGGTCACCCTCGGGCTGCAGACGTTTTTCTACCGGGATTTCGGCGCGCTCGGCTATCCAGGCGTGCTTTTTACGCGTGCAAGCCTGCTGCACGGCGAACTTCCGTTGTGGAACCCTTACAGCCACTGTGGCGTCCCGTTTCTGGCCCAAATGGGACAATGGTATCCGCCCGCCTGGGCATGCTTTTTTTTGCCTTTCCCGTGGGCGGAAAATTTTTCAATGCTGGCGCATTTGTGGTGGGGCGGGTTCGGAATGTTCTGGCTGGTGCGGCGTTGGGGCATGGGAAACTTTGCGGCGGGTTTTGCCGGAATTGCCTATGCTTTCAATGGCATCACCTTGTCCTGCCTGCTTTGGGGGAATTACCTCGCGTCGCTCGCGTGGCTGCCATGGGTCATCGGCTGTGTCATCGAAGCGTGGCGAAATGGCGGTCGCTGGCTGCCGCTGGCGGCCATCACCAGCGCCATGCAAGTGTTGACCGCCACACCGGAAATCACCTTGTTAAGCTGGATTTTTCTGGGCGTGGTTTGGATGGGCGAATTTTTTTCCGGCGAAATCAGACTTTGGATTTCGCTGCGCCGCGTTTGCACCGTTGTTCTGCTCGCGGCGGGAATCACCATGCTCCAGATGCTGCCATTTTTCGATCTGCTCGCACACTCGCAACGTGGTCTGCGCTATGACAACGCGGTCTGGGCGATGCCGGGTTGGGGCTGGGCCAACCTGCTGGTGCCTTTGTTTCACTGTTACCAGTCGCCTCAAGGGCCTTGGTTTCAGGCCGGACAGGAGTTTCTCGCGTCCTATTATCTGGGCGCCGGTGTGCTGGCCCTCGGCATCGCCGGTGTGTGGTTGACACGCAAGCGCCTCACCTTTGTGATTGCCGGCATGACCCTGTTTTGCTGGATCATGGCGCTTGGCCCCAACGGATTCCTTTACGAGCGAATCAAAAGCATTTTCCCGCTTATCGGCATCGCGCGTTTCCCGGTAAAGTTCACCATCCTCACGGCGTTTTTTGTGCCGTTGCTGGCGGCGTGGGCAATCGAACACGTTCAAACTCCGCAAGATAAAAAATCACGGCGCAGTCTCGTCATCATCGGCGTGGCGATTCTGTTGCTGATGGCCGCCCTCGTGTGGTTCGCGCGGCAATTTCCATTTTCGCTCGATGATTGGAACGCGACGGCCTGGAACGCGCTGGGGCGCGCGGCGTTGATGCTGATTCTTCTGGCCGGAATTTTTTTGCTGCCCAAATTGAAAAAGGGCGCGGCGCAAATCATCGTTCAATTGATGGTGCTGGCGATTTTGCCGTTCGACGCGCTGACGCACAGTCCGGAAATTGCGCCAACACTGCCGGGCGCGGTCCTCGCGCCGGGAATCTGGCAAATCAGCGGCAAGCCGGCGCCGCCGAAACTTGGCAAAGGCCGCATTATGGTCAGCCCGGACGCCGAGCAGCAACTGCTTTACAGTCGCGTCGCCGACATGAATGCCAATTTCATCGGCGAGCGGCTCGCCGAGTGGTATAATCTGAACCTGCTCGATGGCATCCCAAAAGTCACCGGCGCGATCACACTGCGTCCGGCGCACTTCGACATCTTGGAAAGCTATCTTTACTACACGGCGGGCGGACATTGCGGACGCGGGCTGGTTGATTTTCTTTCGGTCGCGTGGCTCTCATCGCCCGACAATCCGGCGCAATGGCAGGCACGCACCAATTTTCTTCCCGTCATTACCGCCGGACAAAAAACCGTTTTCGCCAGCGACGAAAAAACTTTGTCAGCCATCACTGCCAATGATTTTGATCCGCGCAAAGTCGTTTATTTGCCCGAATCGGAACGCGCAACTGTGACCATCACAAATCAAACTCTTTGCGCCATAACCCATGCCAGCTTCAGCCTGAACCAGGTCGAAGCGGACGTGAACGCCGCCGCGCCAAGCCTCGTCGTGTTGTCGCAGAGTTATTATCACCTGTGGCGCGCGTCTGTGGACGAAAAGTCTGTGCCGCTGCTTCGTGCAAATCTGGCGTTTCAGGCCCTTCAGGTTCCCCCTGGTCAACATCACCTAAAGCTGGTCTATCGCGACCCGAACCTCGATATCGGGGGAGTGATTTCCCTGCTGGCAATCATGGTCTGCGGCGCCATCTGGTTTGGCAATCCACCGTTGTCGTGCCAATCGACGAAAAACATTTGACCTGTCTGGCATGCCCGGCTATTTTATCCGCGTGAACCGTAATTTGAATCTGAACCTGCTGCTGAACGCGCTGCGGTTGCGCCGCGTGGCGGTCGGGTTCTGATTGCGTCACAAGATTTATCGAACCCCACTGCCAACCGGCGGTGGGGTTTTTTGTTTTGCCAAATAGAGACGCCGCCGCCACAACTAAAGACAATATGCACAAGAATCCGTCGAAAAAATACCGCCCGTTTCCGCCGGTCGCTTTGCCCGGCCGGCAGTGGCCCAACCGCGTCCTTACCCAGGCGCCGCGCTGGTGCAGCGTGGATTTGCGCGACGGCAACCAGGCGCTCGCCGTGCCGATGAACGTCGGCCAGAAGCTCGAACTTTTCCAGACGCTCGTGAAAATCGGCTTTAAGGAAATCGAGGTCGGCTTCCCGTCCGCATCGAACACCGAGTTCACCTTCAACCGCCGGCTCATCGAGGAAAACCGCGCGCCCGATGACGTGTGGTTGCAGGTTCTCGTCCAGGCGCGCGAGGATTTGATCGAGCGCACCGTGGAATCGCTCATCGGCGCCAAGAAGGCCATCATCCATCTTTACAATTCGACCTCGCCCGCCCAACGCCGCGTTGTATTCGGCAAATCGAAAGAGTCAATTATCGAGGTCGCCGTGCGCGGTGCGACGTGGATCAAGGAA
>JBEKJN010000115.1:0-8237 GCA_050011235.1 Verrucomicrobiota bacterium
CCGGACGCACTCAAAGATGCCTGGCACGTCATCATCGGCAAATGAGCCAAACCAGCGAATTTGAATCTGAATCCCATGTATAAAAAAATCCTCGTCACCCTAGAAAACGGCCCGGCGGATGAGGCCATCCTGCCGCACGTCGCGGCACTGGCGCAACGCTTCGGTTCAAATCTCCTGCTACTGCATGTTGCCGACGGCTGGGCGGCAAGGAATTTCAACACGCTCGAACTCGCCGAGTCCGAGGAAATGAAGGACGACCGCGCCTATCTGGAAAAAGTCGCCGGCCAGCTTCGCACCAAGGGATTTCCCGTCGAAACCATGCTGGCGCTCGGCAATCCGCCGAAGGAAATCATCAAGGTCGCTGAAGGCGAGCGGTGCGATTTGATTGCGATGGCCGGCCACGGCCACCGGTTGTTCGGCGATTTATTTCACGGCAGCACCATCACCGAAGTCCGCCACAAAACTTCAATTCCAATTCTCGTCGTGCGGGTGCGGAAAAAATGACTGTAGCGGCGCTCTGTGAGCGTCGCCTTTCTTCTCATTCCGGCGGTCACAGACCGCCGCTACAAAAATCCTTCGGCCGTTCAACCAGGTGCAGCAAATTTCCCTCGCCGTCCTCGAGGAACAAAATTTTTCCGCCACCCGCCGCCGGGCGGATTTCTTCCGTGAATTTCACGCCGCGCTTTTCGAGTCCGGCCTTCGCCGCGTCCATTGAATTCACCCGCAACGCCACGTGCCGGAACCCGGCGAGCTGGTTGTCGCCGCGGCCGGCATTGTGCGCCGCATTGGCCGGATAAATCTCCAGCCACGCGCCGTCCGCCAGCGCGATGATAAATGTCGGCGGCTGCTGGCCGTTGTCCCAGATCACCCGCGCGCCCAGCACGCGTTCATACCAGTTTTTCAGGGCGACGCTGTCCGCGGCGGGAACCCCGATGTGTTCAACGGAAAAGTTCATGTCGTTTCAAATATACCGCCGCCGGCCGCCGGACAATGTTCAAATCTTAATCCTGATCTTGCTCTTAATCATAATCTCCCGGCGGGAATGATTAAGATTACGATGACGATTGGGAGCGGCCAATTTCAAGTTCACTCACCGCGGCCATCGTGTATCATCGGCGCACGCATTTTGTGAACGCCGAGCCCTTTCTCAAACAACGGTTGCTTTGCATCACGGTGGTTGACCGGGCGGAGGACGCCGTGCCGCTCGCCGAAGCGCTGCTCGCCGGCGGATTGAAAGTCATGGAAATCACCTTCCGCACCGCCGCCGCCGCCGAATCCATCCAGCGCATCCGCCAAGGTCTGCCGGAAATGTCCATCGGCGCCGGCACGCTGTTGTCGCCGGAACAGGTGCAACGCGCGATTGATGTCGGCGCGCAATTCGGCGTGTCGCCCGGCGTGAATGAATCGGTTTTGAAAGCGGCCCGGGATCGTAACCTGCCTTTTTTCCCCGGCGTCATGACGCCCACCGAGGTGAACCGCGCGTTGAACCTTGGCTGGAAACATTTGAAATTTTTCCCGGCGGAACCGGCCGGCGGCGCGGCGATGCTCAAGGCGTTGGCCGGCCCGTTCGCGCACACCGGCGTAAAATTCATTCCCACCGGCGGCATCAACGCGGCGAAATTGCCGGATTACCTCGCGATTCCACAAGTCGCGGCGGTCGGCGGTTCCTGGATGGGTGAGCGCAGGCTCATCGTGGAAAAGGCGTGGTCAAAAATCACCGCCCTGACCGCCGAAGCGCTGATGGTGGTCGCGCACTCTGAAAAACCGTAGGAGCCGACGTAAGGAGGCTCATTCTTCTCTTTTCCTGAAAATAATTTGAGCCTCGTTACCTCGGCTCCTGCAAAAATTTTAATCTCCTATCGTCACTTGCAACGGAGCATCGCGGCGCTCGGCAAAACGGCTCACATATTTGTTCCACGCCGCCGCGTTGTTGAAATCGCCGCTGCGGTCCCAGCACGCGCCAAGGTAATACACGAACGGCTTGCCCACCTCGGCTCGCGTGACGGCCAGCAAGTCGCGGACTGCCGGCTGGCCTTCCGTCACTGTATGCGTCGATGCCGCAAGCGCGCTGGCGCGCAGATTCGTAAGGTCTTTTGTGAAAGTTTCGACGCTGCCTTTCGGCAACACAATGGCGACCGCCGTCGTCCCTTTGTTGAAATCCTGCGGCTGCCAGTAGGCCATCCAGCCTTCCATTAGATTTTGCACGACAAGACCTTTGGCCGTGCTGGTTTGCCATGAGTCCACTTCGGGCGAACCGTCCGGCACGTTGACATTTTCGCCCGGACGCTCGGCCAGGCCGACCCCGATGGTCAACGGTCCCGCTTTGGCGGGATCATCGCTGCTGAAAGTGCTTTCGACGCGGCTCAAATTGGAACCGGCGTCAATGCTGATGCGTTTGGTTTCGGACACCATCCGGCCTTTGCCGGCGTCCCAGGCGTCGTAAGTCAGTTCAAATTCCGAACGGATCGGCCCGGTAGTGATGATTCTGTAATTGCGCCAATTGCCGGAGACGTGCAGTTGCTGTCCCTCCCAGATGCCCAGCCCGCCATCGCCGCGACTTTTGCTGACGCGATAATCGTCCTGCGACACGCCGTTCGTGTCAAAATAAACGCCGGTGCGATACATTTCGTTGATGATGAGATTGCGCGTGCGCTTGATCCAGACATCCACGCCGCTGCTGGTGAGCGGTTCCGCCTGCCATGTCTCCAGCGCCTTGCCGAACATGCGATGCGCGATGCGGTCGCTTTCCCACGCGAAATCTTCATGACGCTCCGGCACGTAACGCGCAAACGTCTTCACGATGGGCGGCGGCACGGCAGCCAGAGCGGAAGCGTCCAAAATGTAAAACGTCCGTGTCTCGCCCGGCGCAAGGTCAACTTGGAAAAGCAATTTATCCGGTGTTTGTCCCAGATCGGAAGCGTAAGCCTGCGAATCCAAAATTTGAGCAGAAAGGCCGTTCATGACGACGAAATTGTTTGTGGAATAGTCGTTAATCAATTTTTTACCTCGTTCAGTTTTGACGAACTCTCCTTGAGTAGTCACATCTCCTTTAATCCTGATGGCCGCAGCAACCACATCCCTAAAATCAAGCTCAACCGTTTCGCAACCGCGACAAAAGTTGGCAGTATTTCTCACTTTGACACGAACGCCCCAAACCGGAGGTGGGCCAATCCAATCTACAAGAATTAAACCATTAGGGATCGCGTGCAGCTTTTCCAACACCGCCATCCGATAAACCTCACTGCCCGCCAGCAGAAATGCGCCGACACCATAGGGCGCAGTTGAATCTTCTGCGAATTTCTTCGGATCACTACCAACCGGCTGGACATGCGTCAATTTGCCGTCGGCGTCCACGCAACCGACGAGCGCCGCCCAACCTTTGCAGACCGCCGGCTCAAAGGTAAAGCGGTTGAGCATGCCTTGATTTACTCCCCAAGCGAGCGCGTAGGTGTAAAAACCGGAGCCGCTCGTTTCTTTTGCCGGATAGCTGTCGGGATCGAGCAAACTTGAGCGCCAGAGGCCGTCCGGTTGCTGGCACGCCAGAATTTTTCCGGCCATGTCCTTGAACAGTTGTTCAAAGCGCGGCCGGTCGGGATGGTTCGCCGGCAGAGATTGCAGCACCCGGACGAGGCCGGCCATCACCCAGCCGTTGCCGCGGCCCCAGAAAACTTTTTTGCCGTTTGCCTCGCGCTTTTGGAAAAACGTGCTGTCGCGGAAAAAGAGGTGCTCGTCCTTGTCGTAAAGATAATCCGTCGTGCGCCACCAGTTGGTCACGGCAAAATCCAGATAGCGCTCATCATCGGTCGCGGCGTAAAGCCGCAGCCACGTCGGCGGTCCCATGAACAGCGAATCGCACCACGACCAGTTTTTTCTGTCCCGGCTCTCCGCCTTCGTGAATTCGAGACCCGGCACGTCCGACGGTTTTGCCAGAATGGCGTCGAACCGTTCGCGCAACGGCGCGATCATCCGGTTTTCGCGGTAAAGGAAGTAAAGCTCGGTGTAAGCCTGGCCGACGCAATAGTCGTCGGCGTCGTAAAACAACGGCCCGGGCCGCCAGCCATTGGTTTCGCCCGCCGCCCGCATCGCCTCGCGGTATTTGGCGTCGCCGGAAATTCCCGCCAGCGCCATCATGCCCGCGTTCTCCGCGCCCAGCAGCCAACTGGTGGGCGGATTGGTGGCTGGATGCGCGAGCTGCCAGTCTGCCGCGCGCTGCATTGCGGCAAGGACCGGGTACGGTTTGATTTCAGATGAAAGGCTGGCAGTCAGGGTGTCTTGAGCCGGGTGAACCGGTTGAGGAATTCCAATTGGCTGCGCGCGCAATTGAAGGTTTGCGGCAGGAAAAATGATCACGGCGGCAAAGATGGCGCAATGGTGTGAAATCATTTTCATGCTTTTGATTTACCGTCCCAGCCAGCCGCCGTCAATATTGATGACTGCGCCGTTGAGATAATCGGCCTCTGGCGAAGCCAGGAAAACGCAACCGCCCGCAATGTCCTCCGGCCTGCCCCAACGGCCTTCCGGAATGCGGTCAAGGATGACCTGATTGCGTTTGGCATCTTCCCGCAACGCCTTCGTGTTCTCCGTGGCGATGTAACCGGGCGCAATGGCGTTGATGTTGATGCGCTCCTGCGCCCATTCGTTGGCGAGAGCTTTCGTGATTCCCGCGACGCCATGTTTGCTCGCCGCATAGGCAACAACGGTGATGCCGCCTTGAAACGAAAGCAGCGACGCGATGTTCACGATTTTCAAGCGCGCGTCGGCTGACGATTTCCCGCGTCCGGCGGCCAGCCACCATTTCGCCACCGCCTGGCAAAGGAAAAATGGCGCCGACAAATTGGTCTGCAACACTTCGTTCCAATCCGCCTCGGAAAAATCCACCGCCGGCGCGCGGCGGATGATGCCCGCGTTGTTGACCAGCGCGTCAATGCGGCCGGTTTGCTTCAAAATCCGCGCCACCAGGTCCGCAGCCGCCTGCTGCGTGGTTTTGCCCAGATCGGCATTGACGGCCACAAATTCGCCGCCGGCGGTTTTGACCTGCGAAGCCGTTCCCGACAAATCGCTCCGCGCCACGCCTGCGACCTTCGCGCCCTCGCGCGCAAACGCGACGGCGATGGCCTGCCCGATTCCCCGGCTCGCGCCGGTGACAACGACGACTTTGTTTTGAAAACGCAGCATAATTTGTATTTTTCGAGGTAGAGCATGCTGTCCCAGCGCGCCGCACGGCGCGTTCGGAGAACGCGCCCTACCAAATCACCTCAAATCCACCGGCTTTACGCCGTCCATGTCGTCAAACGTCTGGTTCTCGCCGGCCATGCCCCAGATGAACTTGTAATTGCCCGTGCCGCAACCGCAGTGGATGGACCAGTTTGGTGACAGCGCAACTTCCTCGTTGTGCAAAAACAAATGCCGCGTCTGCTGCGGTTCGCCCAGAAAATGCGTCAGCACGTTTTCGCCGAGGTCGAAATAAAAATAAATCTCCGTGCGCCGCCCATGCGTGTGCGGCGGGAACGAATTCCACACGCTGCCTTTCTCGAGCGCGGTGAGACCCATCACGAGCTGGCAGCTTGGGATGCCGCCGGTGTGGATGTATTTGTAAATCGTCCGTTGGTTCGCCGCTGCCGGCGAACCGAGCGGCACGGGCGTGGCCTCCTTCGGCTTCATCATCGCCGCGGGATGCGCCGCATGCGCCGGGCAGCTCAGGAAATAAAACTTCGCCGGTTTCTTCGCGTCCTTGCTCTCGAACGTGACCGATTGGGTGCCCATCGGCAGATAAACGCAGTTCAGCCGGCTGAGCGAAAAGGTCTTGCCATCCGCATGCACCATCCCGGCGCCGCCGACGTTGATGGCGCCCAGTTCGCGGCGTTCGAGGAAAAACGCGCGCCCGGTTTCCTTGTGGTTCGGCAGTTCCACCGGCTTGACCGGCATGACGCCCCCGACCACCAGCCGGTCGAGGTCGGTGAACGTGCCGTTCAACTGGTTCGGCGTGAAAAGGTCGGTGATGAGAAACGTGTCGCGCAATTCCTGTGTGTTCAGGCGCTGCACGTCCTGCGGACGCGGCATCCGGCGGATGGTGTTCTCGAACATGGCGTCAGCTTTGCAAAATCGGAACCAGCAGGCAAAGTTTTTAACCACCGGTTTCGCGGATGAACGCAGATTCCATTCCTGGTAGGGACGCGTTGCTTGCCGCGGCGTAGCCCACGACGAAGCCGGGCCGCACGTTTCCATTTTCCCAACCGGACAAGCAGCAGCTTGTCCCTGCCATCCCATTCGATGTTCACTGCCTTTTCCCCGGACGCCAAATCCGAGACTCGAGGCCCGAAACCACCCTCACTTCACCGCAAACTCAAAAATGTTCACGCTGATGGGCGCAATGGTGGCCGTGTCCGGTACCGTACCCAGCGCCAGTTCCTCGACCTGGATCTCTGGTTTTTTCCCCACCACAATGGTTGCGTCAATGCTGGAAGGCACCATCCGCCACAGCCGTCCTTTGCCCGCCAGTTCCACGCCCTTGATGGACAGGTTGAGCTGCTGCACGGATTCCGTCGGGTTCACCACGGCCACCGTGAGCGTTTTCCGGTCGCTGCTCAACGCCGCCGCCACGTCGAGCGGGAAGGTGTCGCTGCCCGCGTTGACTTTCGGCTGGTCACCGCCGGCGGGATACTGCGGTGGCGGCTGGGGCGAACTGCCGGTCACTTCCACCGGGATGGAGCCGTAATGATCGCGATACATCTTGAACAACAATCCGGCAGGATTCAGCACGGCTTCGGTGCGGTTGGCGCTGATGAGGGAGGTCGCAAACGTGAAGCCCGCCATCTGGTAAAGGTCCGAGTGACGGAACATTTCGTCGAACGCCCACGCATAAGCGGGGACGACCTTGTAGGAGTTCGGCGGCACTCGGCTGTAGGCCCATTCGTCCAGACAGATGGGCACCGGCTTTTCTTTGAGGCCGGGGATGCGCTTCAGGTATTCCTGATAGTGTTCGTATTTCGCGCGCACCATGTTGGCTGGCCGGCGCTCCCAATCAACCAGCGGTTCGTTTGTGGCCACGTTCACCGACTCGCCTTTTTCGAGGTCAAAATGCTGGTCGTTGTAGGTGTAAAAATGTTCGCTGAGCAGGTCCATGTTTTCGAGGCAATTGGCGAGCATGCCGCCGCTCCAATCCGCTGGTGAACCGTACTCGGCCACCACCTTGCCGGTGAGCCGCTTCGCCTGCTTCGACCCCGTCATCGCGTCGGGCATCGCCCCGCTGGCAATGAGCTTGATGCTCGGGTCCACCTGCCGCATGGCCTTGGCGAACAGGTTGTTTTTGATTTCAAATTGTTTGAGCGGCATCACGCCGAGCTGCCACTCGCCCCACATTTCGTTGCCAATGCCCCAAAACTTGATGCCGTATGGCTGCGGATGCCCATTGGCCGCGCGCAGCTTGCCCATCGGTGTCGTCATCGCGCCATTGGCATACTCAACTTCCCGGGCGGCGGACCACGCATCGCCAAACCCGGCATTGACCGTGATGTACGGCTCCACGTCGAGCAGTTTGCACAGAACCATGAACTCATCAATGCCCACGTCGTTCGGCTGAACCACAGTCCAGGCGTAGTCCCAATCGGGCGGCCGTTTGTCCGGATCACCAATGGCATCCCGCCATTCGTAGCCCGAGACATAATTGCCGCCCGGAAACCGGTAAACGCCGGAATGCAGTTGGCTGAGCGCGGCAATGACTTCCGGACGGAAACCCTGGACGTTGTCCGCCGGCATCAACGAAACGGCGCCAATGTGAAACGCGCCCTTGCCCGTTCCGGCAATCTCCAGCCGCGCGTTGTCGTTGTCCACCCCGGAAGTGAAGCTCAAGGGAAATTTGCAATATGCGCTGTGGAGTTTGCCCACGGTGACGGTCTGGCGTTCGTTCGCATTCGTTCCCCAAAGGAGGCTGACGGTGACCTTCGTGCCGGAATCACCCGCAAGCACAATTCGTCCGGTGTAGGACTTGCCCTGGCGCACCGCCAATCCGGCCTGCTGGATTCCGCGCGGACCGGTCCCGTCCAGCTTCACAAGCGGTGTGTGTTCGCCGACGTAGGGATGGTTCGCATCCATCACCACGGATTCATCCGGACCGATGGGCGTCCAGTGTCGCAAAGCAAATCTTCCCCGCGCGGGAGTGCTCGCCGCCGGCACTTGGGAGGTGACGGGGTAATAAAATTTACGGTCATCGAGCATCTCGGCCCAGATGCCGTTGTTGA
>JBEKJN010000116.1:0-9942 GCA_050011235.1 Verrucomicrobiota bacterium
CAACACGCGCCAATTGATGATTGCCCTTGCCGCCCGCGCCTACGAATTGGGCAAAGGTCATCCTCCCGCAAGCGTGGCCGATTTGGTGCCGGATTATCTCAAAGCCATTCCGCAAGACCCGGTCACCGGCACGAACCTGACTTATTCACCACGATAAATTTGTAGGAGACGACGTAAGGAGTCTCTAACTGTTTAGAATGAGTCTCGTGACCTCGACTCCTACGAAAAAAGTTTACTCCCCGCGATAAACTGCTCTGGCTGTGCACGTTTCCGCCACGACCACTTCCGTGAGCAGCGGCAGTTTCGGTTTCAATCTCTTCCAGATCCAAACCGCGATTTCTTCGCTCGTCGGATTTTCGAGGCCGGGGATTTCATTGAGATAACGGTGATCGAGCTTCTCCCAGATCGGCTTGAACGCCGCCGTAATGTCCGCGTAATCCATGAGCCAGCCGAGCTTCGCATCGCATTCGCCCGCCACGACAACGTCCACCTTGAAACTGTGGCCGTGCAGCCGCCGACACTTGTGCGATTTCGGCAAATGCGGCAGCAAATGCGCCGCTTCAAACTGAAACGTCTTTCGCAATTCCATTTTCATAATTCCAAGTCCGTCCACGTCACCAAGTCGCCGAGCGCCGGGCGTCCGTCGTGCCGCCAGGTCAGCGGCGGATTTTGCATCTGGCCAAGCGGGCATACCCGCGTCACGCCCCAATGTGCCAGTTGCATCGCCAATTCTTCCGTCTGGTCCTCCGGCGCGGCGATGCCCACCGTCGAAACGTTGCCCCGCACGGCGTCGGCATATTGCAGCATCTCGTGCAAATCCTTCACGCCTTTCACATAAACGAAACGGTTCAGGCATGACATTTGAAACCGCGCGTCCGCTTCAAAAACCACCGTCCAGGCCGTTGAATTTTGGCTGTGCCACATTTGCGTGTCTGGAGAACGCGCGGCGCGCACCTCATAAATCCCACGGCGCGAGGCGATGGCCGCCGCGTGTTCCGCCGCCAGTTCGCCGCGCGGCTCGGTTTGTTCGCGCTGCTCCAATTCGTCCGCGAGCAGTTCCGCGAATTTTTCCGGCAAAACTTCACCGCGGGACTGGACATAAATCACGTGCGGCGAAAGGCAGCCGAGCTGGTTCCACGCGACCACGTCGTCCGCCACTTGCGCTGCGACCCGCCGCAAATGGGATCCGGCTAAAATCTCCCTTGCCACAAAACCAAAGCTGACGCGATTGCCATAACCAAGAAACCGGATATGAACCGGCAACCGTGAGCGAATGGTCGTGAGCATCTCATCGCTGCCCGTTGCGGTCACGCAATTCGCCTCTGCAAACAGCGCCGTCTCCAACTCCACATTGCCGCCGCGCCATTCGGCAATTTCGAGACACGCGCCGAGTTTCGGGTCGGCATCGTAAATCGAATGCGCGAACAACCGCGGCAAAAACGCCGACCCGCTTGCGCATTTCACGAACTGCGCCGACCGCGTCAGCAAACCAAGCACAATGCTCGTCAGCGCAGGATTCGGGATGTTGCCCGCCGCGATGTGGACAAGGAATTCCGGTCCGACAGCCATTGCCGCACGATTGGATTTTGTCCCGGCGTCGGTTGCGACGAATTTATCGAGCCGGCGCGTATGGCCGAGTTCCTGTTCGAGCAACTCCAAAAAATTTTCCGGCGTGAACTGGCGGAAGAAATTGTCCAGGCCTTTCGCAAGCGTCGCGCGCGAGAAACCGGTTTCTGTCGGGCCGGACTCCAACACGAATTTTCGGAAGCGGTTGTCCATTTGCAGCCAGCCTTTGGCGACCGCGCAAGATATCGTTCGCGGTTGCGCTTCAGCGTCTGGCACGCCTCGGTAATCATGGCCGGCGACAGCGTCGCTTCCGGCGGCAGATCGGCGAGAAAATAGTTCGGCAGATTCATCTGAGTGCGGAATGCGGAGTGCGGAGTGCGGGGTGCGACATCAACGAACAGCCTCGCGGTTCGGCACGTTGCGCGCGACCAATCAATTCAAACCCTTCGCCTCGGCGGATTCCCAAATCTTCGGTTTGAATCGCCACGACAGAAAAGACGTTCGCCAGATCGAAAATGCGAATGAGTCCGGTTTCGCCGTCAGCCACTTCGCGCCCGTTTTCCGGCGAAACGATTTGCACCCGTGCCCAGGGAGGAAATTCAAAGTGACGGGTGACAGGTGACAGGTGACAAGACGCACCGCTTTTACCCGTCACTCGCCAATCGTCCGCCGCCACGCTGTCGTAAGCTTGCGAACTTAACTCGCTCATGCCGTATTCGCAGATGATGTTTTCGGGCGGGACGCCGAGGCGTTCCGTGATGAGCGCGTGCAATTCCGTTTTTGGCATCGAGCGCGAATGATTTTTGTAACCGCCGGTTTCCATCACGCGCGAACCGGCGGGCAAATCAAAGCGCAAATTTTTCCCCACGAGAAAATCCAGCAGATGGACGAACGAAAACGCCGTGCCGAGCAGGAGATGGGGTCCAGGGTCTTGGGTCTGGGATTTGGGGAACAAAGCAGCGAGCACGGCGGCGAAATCCAAGGTCCAAGAGCCGTCGGCCGCGATTTTGCCGACAAACACCGATTCCGACGCACCAATTTTTTGCCGCACCGTTTCAAACATGTGAACGAGCGACGAATGCGGCGCTTGTGCAGGCGGTGGCGTAAGGCAAATCAATCGTAAATCGTAAATCGTAAATCGTAAATCCGGCACGACATTTTCAAAAAACCAAGGCAGCAATGATGCCTCGTAAATTTTCAATGACTCCGCGTTGTGAAAATGGCGGCTGGGCTTTTGCTCCGTCGTCCCGCTGGAATGAAAAACGGAGGTGCGTTCACCCGGAGAGAGACAGGTCATTTCCAATTCCTTGAATGCCGCTGTGGGCACGGCGGGAATTCGCGTCCAATGCTCGACCACGTTTGGCGTGAGCCCGCGCGCTTTGCAGATTTTCCGGTAGGCGGCGTTGTGTTTGAATTGGAGCTCAAACAATTCCAACGCGAACGAATCAAATTCAGATTTTTGGCAGGGTCGGCGCGCTGCGCCGACCGGACGCCGCAGCGCGGCGTCCCTACCTTGGATGAACTCGCGCAGGCGCGCGGCGAAGTTTGAAAGCTCGGATGTCATGCGGTTTTTGTTTGCCGGCTGGTTTTCCGCCACAGCCGACAGACATTGTAGCGCAAAACGCCCCTGCGGCAAGCGCGATTGCCGTGTGATTTGCAGCTTTACTGATTTGCCAAAGATTGGCAGAACAACTTCGGAAACGATGAAGAAATTATGGTTTAGATCATGGATTACCCTGTGGCCAATCACGATTGTTCTTTTCCTGTATCCAATTGAGAACCGACCTCTTCGAATTGGGCTGATTCTTGCATTGCTCGCTTTATGGATCGGATGCCTGCATTTCGGTTGGCGCAGACCAACCGTTCGCCTTGTCTTCCTCCTTTGCATGTTCATTATCATTGGCTTTTTGATTTGTCCCGGCCGGAATTTTGGAACAGAAAGTCTCCGAAACAAATATGTCGAATCACTCCGCTTCTACGAAGGAACACGTTATGTTTGGGGTGGCGAAAACAAACTAGGCATCGATTGCTCCGGTTTGGTTCGCGCCGGTCTCATCAAGGCAAGTCTGCAACAGGGGCTTGTGACATTGAATCCACGACTGGTGCGTTACGCGTTGTCTTTGTGGTGGCACGATTCAACCGCCAAAGCCTTGGGAAATGAGTACCGCCATCAAACAAGGCGCATATTCACCGTTGGCAGCATCAATGAACTGGATCAAAGCACGGTGTTATCCGGGGACATGGCCGTTACGGTCAGCGGTGTTCATGTTCTCGCCTGCTTGGGCGGTGGAGAATGGATTGAAGCCGATCCAAATTTTGGGAAAGTAGTCATTGTCAAAACCCCGGCGAAAAATCCTTGGTTTCAAGAACCCGTTCACATCCTGCGCTGGGCACCGTTGGAAGAACAACCGCGGCCCAATTCTTAATCAGACGGCAGTTGTCGCTTCTTCTGGCTAGGATTGCCAATGCCGCATTTGTGCGTCACACTGTTTTTTCAATGAACAAACGGTTCTACATCACCACCGCGATTGATTACGTGAACGGCCAGCCGCATCTCGGCCATGCCTACGAGAAAATCGTCACCGACGTCATCGCACGGTCGCGGCGCAGCCTCGGTCAGGAGGTTTTTTTTCTGACCGGCCTGGACGAGCACGGCCAGAAGGTCCAGCAGGCCGCCGTCGCCGAGGGCAAAACGCCGCAGGTCTATTGCGATGAATTGGCGGCGGATTGGAAGGCGTTCGCCAAAAAACTGGAGTTGACCAACGACGATTTCGTCCGCACCACCGAGCCGCGTCACAAGAAATTCGTCCAGGCGATTCTATCGAAGCTCCACGAAGCAGGACAATTTTACCAAGAGACTTACAAGGGTTTTTATTCGACGAAGGAGGAGACGTTTTTGACTGACAAAGACCGCCTGCCCGACGGCACATTTGACCCGGCATACGGTGAAGTCATCGAACTGGAGGAAAGCAACTATTGGTTCAAATTGCGGGCGCACCAGCAATGGTTGATTGATTACATCGAGGCGAATCCGTCGTTTATCGCGCCGGATTACCGCCGCAACGAAGTCCTCGGCTTTCTCAAGAACAACACGCTCGAAGACCTGTGCATTTCACGACCGACATCACGGTTGAACTGGGGCATTCCCCTGCCCTTCGACCAGGAATTTGTCACCTACGTCTGGTTCGATGCGCTCGTGAGCTACATCAGCATTCCCGCCGCGCACGGCGATGCAAATATTTTGGCAGCATCGAACTCCGAACTCCGAACTCCGAACTCCGAATTTGAATTGTGGCCCGCCGACATCCACGTCATCGGCAAGGACATTTTGAAATTTCACGCCGTCTTCTGGCCGATCATGCTCAAGGCGATGGGTCTGCCGCTGCCGAAACAAATCCTCGTCCATGGCTGGTGGCAGAAGGACAGCGCGAAAATCAGCAAGAGCACTGGCAACATCGTTGAGCCCATCGCGGTCATCAACGAATGGGGGTTGGACGCTTTTCGTTACTACGTTTTGCGTGAACTCGACATCGGCCCGGACGGCAACTGGACCGACAGCGGCTTCAAGTCCCGTTACAACGCCGAACTCGCAAACGGCCTGGGTAATCTCGTCAACCGCTCGCTCTCGATGGTCAAGCGTTATCGCAACAGCGTCGTGCCGACGAAGCACGACGAACTTGCCGCGTCCGCCGCAAAAGCCGCGGACGAAACGCGCGCGTTATTGAAACAAAACCAGCTTCAATCCGCGCTGCAAAGCATCTGGGGACTCGTCACCCGCGCGAACCAATACGTGGATCAGACCAAACCGTTCAATCTGGCCAAAGACCCGGCGCAGGCCAAACGGCTCGATGAGGTACTTTACAATCTGGCCGAAACCTGCCGCGTGCTGGCGGTTTTGCTGTGGCCATTCCTACCCGGCACGGCAGCGAAGATTTTTGCGCAACTAGGTTTGACCAGCGTGCCGGACAAGCTCGATGCCGCGACCTGGGGCGGCTTGCCTGCCGGCCACAAAATCGGCGAACCCGCGCCGCTCTTTCCGCGCAAGGAACCTTGATGGCGGGATGGACTCTGCAAGATGCACTCAAAGGAATTCGTCGCCCTTGCGATTTTCGCCCTGACGTATCTGCTGCTCAGCGGGCGGCAGTTGCATATTTTGCCGCTGAACCGTCCCGCTGCCGCTCTGTTGGGCACCGTGTTGATGGTGGCTTGCGGGGTGCTCACGCCCGAACAGGCCTATCGCGCAGTGGACTACAACACACTGGTGCTGCTGCTCGGCATGAGTCTCATCTCGGCGTATTTGTATCTCGCAGGTTTTTTTGAGTGGACGGCCGACTGGGTGCTGCGCGTCGCCAAAACGCCGCAGCGCCTGCTTTTTTATCTCATGCTCACCGCCGGCATTTTGTCCGCGCTGCTGGTGAACGACACGATTTGCCTCATGCTGACGCCGTTGGTCATCACGGTCGTGGTGCGTGGGCGGCTGCCCTTGCTGCCCTATCTGCTCGCGCTGGCGATGAGCGCGAACATCGGCAGCGCCTGCACGCTCGTCGGCAACCCGCAAAACATGATCATCGGGCACCTGTCAAATATTCCGTTTGCGAACTTTTCCATTACCCTCCTGCCGGCTTCCCTCGCCGGGCTGGCCATAGAATTTACGATTCTCCGTTTTGCCTTTCGCAATACTCTTCGCGCCGCTTCGATTCAACCCGCCGTAACCGCCCCGCGCCGGGTTGACCGGAGGCTCATAGGGCTGACCTTCGGTGTGCTTACGCTGGTGTTTGGCGGATTTCTGGCCGGATTCAATCTGTCGTGGACGGCATTGGCAGGCGCGGCACTGGTGATGGTTCTGGCGCGGCGCGACACTCACGAAGTCTTCCGGCTCGTGGATTGGAATCTTCTCTTTTTCTTCGCTGGCCTTTTCGTCGTGGTCGAAGGACTCGCCAGCACCGGTCTGCCGGACCAGCTTTACCTCCGGCTTCATGGGCTGTTTGGTTCAAGCGCCGCAGCGCAGGCGTGGAATCTGGCTTGGTTCTCGGTTGCCGGTTCGAACATTTTTTCCAACGTGCCGTTCGTGCTGGTTGCGGGCAAATGGATTCCCGGTTTTGCCAATCCCGAACTCATGTGGAAGGTCATGGCGCTGGCCACCACCTTTGCCGGCAATCTCACCATCCTCGGCTCCGTGGCCAACATCATCGTCGTCGAATCCGCGCGCCACCACATCAAAATCGGTTTTTGGGACTATGCGAAAATCGGCATCCCCGTCACGATTCTCACCACGATTATCGCCGTGGCGATTTTATTACTCATCGGATGATTGAAGCTGAACCGCCCTTTGCGGTCCGCCGGACAAGTTGATGCCGCAACCTGAGGTGGCTTGCCCGCCAGTCACAAAATTGGCGAACCTACAGCGTTATCTCCTCGCAAGGGTGCTTGATTGGCGGGGACTTCTCGGCGCGGCGGCGGGGCCACGCAACGGCAATTTCCCTGCCGATTTTCATTGAACTCGCGGCGGGGGTGGGTGTAAACTCGGCCCATGAGTTCCGCGGACACGATTCCGCTGATGTTGCTCGCGTTGTTCGGTTTGGCGCTGGGTATGGGCATCATCTTTCTTTCGTTGATGTATGAGTTGTATCGCCGCGTATATTATCTTAAGCCGGCGGCCGGTCGGAACCAAAATTCCTTTTTGTTTTTTCCACCTTTCCTCCAACGCCCGACAAGCTGGCTGGCCATCCGCTCGGTCAATTCCAAAACCGTTCAGGCCGCTTTGGGACCGAACCGTTCCACGCTGGATTCGTGGTCGGAGGGCATGGCGGGCAGGCACGAATTTTTTATCAGCCCGCAGACGCACGGCTGGGTCATCGTCACTGGTCCGGGTCTCCCGAATCCCAGCGACAACGTGGACGCGTGTTTTCACTTTTTGATCGGGTTGAGCCGCCGGCTGGGGCACGTCCAGTTTTTCCATGCGAACGGGATTTTACATCATCACGCCTGGGCGCGGATAGACGAGGGTTGCGTGACGCGCGCGTATGCATGGGCGGGCGAAACGGTCTGGAACCAGGGCGCCAAGACCCTGCCGGAGATTGAACTGGGCCTGAAATGTTTTGCCTACGGAGAAAATTCGGCGACCATTGAAAACGCCGAGGCTAATGCCAAAAAAGTCCCGCTGCTGGCGGCGCGTTGGAGTCTCGACCCGGCGGCAATCAACAGCCGCTTTGTGAAACACGTCACCGGCATCGGCCGGTGAGCCGGCAGGGATGGATTGACTGCTGACGCGGCGTATGGCACAAATTGCCAGCGAAAGGGAAAGGAAGCCATGTCATTCAACATTGAACTCGAACTCCAGAAGTTTCCGAAAGTCATTGCGTTGAAAGACGGCACGAAAGCGACGTTGCGTCCGTTGCGCCGCGACGACGAAAAGGATTTTCATCAATTGTTTCTCGGCATTCCCGAACCCGAGCGAATGTTCATCAAACATCGCGTCACGGAAATCGAGGCCATCCGCGACTGGTGCCGGAACATTGACTATGGCCGCAACCTGCCGCTGGTGGCGCTGATTGGCGGCAAAATCGTCGGCGACGCGACCTTGCACCAGCAACTCGGCGGCTGGCGACGGCACATTGGCCGCGTGAGCGTGCTGGTGCACCCGCAACATCGCGGACGCGGCCTGGCGAGCGCGCTGGTTTCGGAAATCGTGGACATCGCCCGGCAGGTCGGCTTGGAAAAGGTCGAGGCGGAATTCATCGGTGAACAGGCGGGGGCAATCAAGATGTTCGCCCTGCTCGGCTTCAGCCAGCTTTTGCGTCTGGAAAACTACGTCAAGGACATGCAGGCCATTTCGCACGATTACATCCTCATGGGACTGGAATTAAAAACTGACGAGGAATACACGAGTGCCAGCGGGTGATTTATGATATTCGATTTTCGATATACGAGTCGCACAATCTTCAATGCTTGGTGAAACCAGATGGCACTCGTAAATCGCAAACCGCAAATTCGCATGACTCCCGAGGTTTGTCCCAACTGCGGCGCGGAAGTCCCGCCGGATGCCAAAGCCTGTCCCGAATGCGGTTCGGACGAACGGACCGGCTGGTCGGAAACCGCCTATGCCAGCCATCTCGGCCTGCCAGATGAAAATTTCGACCATGAAGAATTTGTAAAAAGGGAATTCGGACCGGAGCCGGTCAGACCCCACGGCATCGGGTGGTTCTGGTGGCTGGTTGCGATATTGGTTGTGGTCGGAATGATGCTCTTCCTGCTGAGATAAGCTGCAACATCGAAGTATTTGGCCGTTTGCCCTTTGATTCGATGTCGGGCGTTCAATGTTCGATGTTTTAATTTCAAACAAAAAAGCCCGTTCTGTCGAACGGGCTGCGCAAAGTATCAACTGTTTTACTTCTTTTCGGTCTTGTTTTCCGCCGGTTTTGTTTCGGTCGGCTTGGTCTCTTCGGCAGGCGCGGTTTCAGGCGCAGCGGGAGTGGCGGGCGTATAATCCACCCACTCCAGAATCGCGCGCTGCGCGGCGTCACCCTGGCGCTGTTCCATTTTGATGATGCGCGTATAGCCGCCGTTGCGTTCCTTGAACGCAGGAGCGATTTCCTCGAAAAGGATGCGCACGACATCCTCCTGGTCACGCCATTTGCGGCGCTCGTCCTTGGTGAGTTGAATCGTCGTGCCGCGCGCGTGCAAACGGGCGGCGGCGACGCGCCGGGCGGAAATGGTGCCGCGTTTGCCGAGCGTGACAATCCGTTCGGCGACGGGACGCGCGGCTTTCGCCCGGCCGAGCGTCGTGGTCACGCGCTTGTGTTTGATGAGGCTGCAAACCAAGTTCGCCAGCATCGCGTTGCGATGCTCGGGGGTGCGACCGAGTTTGGCTGTTCGCTTCAAATGTCGCATAGGCTGGCCTTAATTGTTCTCCGGAATTTCCTTCACCGGCGCGTCCAGCAGGCCCGGCTCGAAGTTCATGCCCAGTGACAGGCCCAAAGCCTGGAGCTTGTCCTTGATTTCGTTCAGCGATTTCTTGCCGAAGTTGCGATACTTGAGCATTTCCTGTTCGGTCTTCATCGCCAGCTGGCCGACGGTGGTGATATTCGCGTTGTTCAGGCAGTTGGCCGCGCGGACGCTCAACTCGATTTCGTTCACGCTCATGTTGAGGAGCTTCTTCATCTTCGTCTTTTCCTCATCCTGTTTGTCCACGGCCTCCTCGAATTCGACCGCGTTCTTGTCGTAACCGACGAACACGTCGAGGTGATGCTGCAAAATCGCCGAGGCCTGCGTGAGCGCGTCGTCGGGTGAAATGCGCCCGTCCGTCCAGATTTCCAGAATCAAGCGGTCGTAATCCGTGCGCTGGCCGACGCGCGCGGCTTCCACGGCGTAACGCAC
>JBEKJN010000117.1:0-8128 GCA_050011235.1 Verrucomicrobiota bacterium
CCGGAGGAATATGCCAACATCGAGCGTCTCCTCGGTCGCAAGCCGAGCTACACCGAGTTGGGCATCTTCTCGGTGATGTGGAGCGAACATTGCAGCTACAAAAACACACGCCCGCTGCTGAAAACATTTCCAAGCAAGTCCAAAAAAATCCTCGTCGGCGCGGGTGAGGAAAACGCCGGCATCATTGACATCGGCGATGGCCTGGCCATCGCGTTCAAGATTGAATCGCACAACCATCCGAGCGCGGTCGAGCCGTTCCAGGGCGCGGCCACGGGCGTGGGCGGCATCGTCCGCGACATTTTCACGATGGGCGCGCGGCCGATTTGCTCGGTGAACTCGCTGCGCTTCGGGCCGATCACCGAAAATGGAAATGTATTGGGGAGCGCACGCGCCTCGCGTGCACCGCTCGGCGCCCCCGCCGAGCGGAAGACCGCGTCGGCCGAAGTGGTCGGCGAGGCGCCGACCACAACACGCGAGGGCGCGTGTGCTCCCCGATCCGAAGTTCTGAACAACCGCCGCCTTTTTGCCGGTGTCGTGGCGGGCATTGCGCATTACGGGAATTGCTTCGGCATCCCCACCATCGCGGGCGAGGTTTATTTCGACAAAAGCTACGAAGGTAATCCGCTCGTGAACGCTTTTTGCCTCGGCGTGCTGCGCCACGAACAAATCGCGCGCGGTGCGGCCAAAGGCGTCGGCAACCCGGTGTTTTACGTCGGCCCGGCCACTGGCCGCGACGGCTTGGCGGGCGCGGCGTTCGCGTCGCAGGATTTGACCGAGGAATCCGCCGAGCAACAGCGCGGCGCGGTGCAGGTCGGCGATCCATTCATGGAAAAACTCGTATGCGAAGCGTGCCTCGAACTGCTCGCCACCGGCGCCGTCGCGGGGATTCAGGACATGGGCGCGGCGGGGTTGACCTGCTCCACGTGCGAAACGGCCGCGCGTGCCGGCACGGGCATCGAAATCGAGTTGGACAAAGTGCCGCAACGCGCGCCGAACATGAGCAGCTACGAAATCATGCTCTCCGAATCGCAGGAGCGCATGTTGATTATCGTCCACAAAGGCCGTGAAGAAGAAGTGAAGCGCATTTTCGACAAGTGGGATTTGCCGTGGTCGGAAATCGGCGTCGTGACCGACACCGGCTACATGGTCGTGCGTCATCACGGAAAGATTGTGGCCGACATTCCGGCAAAAAAAATCGCCGACGAATCGCCGGTGTATCAGCGCGAATCGCGCGAGCCGGAGTATCTGAAGGAAGTCCGCGCGTTTCGACTCGACCAAATACCCCAGACGCCAGACCCCAGACGCGATCTCCTAAAATTGCTGGCGTGGCCGACGATTGCGTCGAAGAACTGGGTTTACCGCCAATACGATCACATGGTGCGAGATGGCTCGGTCGTCTGCCCTGGCAGCGACGCGGCGGTGATTCGGATTAAAAGCGATTCGTTGCCTGCCGTAGGACAGGCTTCCAGCCTGTCTCAAACTAAAAATGAAAATGGAGACAGGCAAGATGCCTGTCCTACTAAACTCATCGCGATGTCGGTGGACGGCAACGGGGCCTACGTTTATCTCGATCCTTACGAAGGCGCGAAGATTGTGATGGCCGAGGCCTGCCGCAATCTGGCCTGTTCCGGCGCGGTGCCGCTCGGCACGACTGACAACCTCAACATGGCCAGCCCGCTCAAGCCGGAACTGTTCTGGCAGATCAAGGAATCCGTGCGCGGCCTGGCCGAGGCGTGCCGGGCGTTCAACGCGCCCGTCACCGGCGGCAATTGTTCGCTCTACAACCAAAGTCCAAACGGCCCGATTGACCCCACGCCGACGGTCGTGGTGGTTGGTTTGATCAAAAAAAACGAACACGTGACGACGCAATGGTTCAAGGACGAGAGCGACGCGATCATTTTGCTCGGTGACGCGGTGGATGCGAACGATCCACTGCTCGGTCTCGGCGGTTCAGCTTATCTGCAAGTCGTTCACGGCAGGAAGACCGGCACGCCGCCACGTTGTGATTTGGAAACCGCGAAGACATTGCACACCACGCTGCTCGGACTCATCCAAAGCGGCCTGGTGAAAAGCGCCCACGATTGCAGCGAAGGCGGCCTGGCGGTATGCCTGGCCGAAAGCTGCATCAGCCAGCTTGTCGCGCGCGAAACACCGCGGCTGATTGGCGCGACGGTGGATCTTTCTGTAGCGGCGGTCTGTGACCGCCGGAAAAGCGGCGCTGACACAGCGCCGCTACAAGTTCGCATCGACGCCTTGCTCTTTGGCGAAACGCAAAGCCGCGTCGTCATCACCACCAAGCCGCTTGACGCGGTGAAAGTGGTTGAACGCGCGAAACTGATGGGTGTTCCGGCCATTCAAATCGGCAGAGTCGGCGGCGACAAGCTGGCCATCAAGACCGCCTCCGGCGAATTCAGCGCACCGGTGACCGAATTGCATGACCAGTGGTGGAACTCCATCGCGCGGGTGATGACCTGAACCGCAATTTGGTTTGAACGCAATTGCCCGCCAGACGCTCAATTTCCTTGGAATTTCAAGTATGACCTGTGTTTTGGACGGATTAACCGCTGGCAATTTGCAGCCGAATTCGTAACCTTTCCGGCACATTCGACATGCGACAGTTTTTGACCATTGCCGCGAACGCCTTCATGGAGTTGATCCGGCAGCCGGTGTTTTTGCTGCTGCTGACGGCGTCGGTGCTTTTTGAAATTTTCCTGGCGGTGCCGTATTACTTCGCGTTCGGTGATGAGCCGAAGCTGGTTGAAAACAGTGCGCTGGCGGTGATGCTGCTGTCGGGGCTGTTCGGCGCGGTGTTGAGCGCGTCGGCGTCACTGGCACGGGAAATCCGCACCGGCACGGCGCTGGCGGTGCTGTCCAAGCCGGTGGGGCGCGCGCAATTTTTGCTGGCGAAATTCGCCGGGCTGGCGACGGCGCTGACGGTGCTGACGTATGTGAACCTCGTCGGCGTGATGCTGGCGAGCTGGATGTCGTTCGACGCCTATGGCAAAACCGATTTGCCAGCGCTTGGCATTTTTGGGACCGCAGTCGCGCTGGCCTATGGGCTGGCGGGCTTCAGCAATTTTTTCCTGCGGCGGCCATTCGTGAGCGACGCGGTGCTGGCGCTGCTGGTGCTGGTGACGTTGGCGGCGTTTGTGGTTTTTCAGTTCACCCGGCAGATGCAGACCGTTGGCGTGGAAGCGCAGGTGGACTGGCGGCTGGTGCCGGCGGGAATTTTGGTTCTGTTCGCGCTGTGGGTTCTGGCGGCGCTGGCGCTGGCGTGTTCGACGCGGCTGGACACAATTCCGACGCTGGCAATCTGCTCGGCATTTTTTTTGATCGGGTTGATGTCGGATTACCTTCTGGGCCGGCGCGCCGAAACCGGCGAATGGTGGGCGTCGGCGCTTTACACGGCGATTCCAAACTGGCAGCTTTTCTGGTTCGCGGACGCCTTGAGCATGGGCAAAAACACGTTCCACTGGGCCTACGTCGGCAAGGCGTTTGCCTATGCAGTCGCTTACGCGGGCGCGGCGCTGGCCGTCGGGACGGCGCTGTTTGAGGAACGCGAGCTGGGTTGAAGCGCGAATCGTTGAATCGTTACATCGTTTTCACCGGTGCAACGATTCAACAATTTAACGAGCCAATGGTCGAAAGATAGATGGAACGCAACGTTCAAAAAAACGGGCTGGTGAATCTGGTCGCGGCGGTGGTGATTTTCATCGCCGCTTTCGTCGTCACTTGTTACGTGAATTCGCTGGCCGGGCAGGGTTGCTCGATTTTCCTCGGCCTCGGCGCGCTGGTGGCGTTCGCGAGCTGGTTCCAGATGCGGCTGGAGGAAAACGAGCGGCTGGAAAGACTGGAAGTCGAGGAACTCGCCCACGCCAGGGGCGATTCCTCGCTATTTGAATCAAAGGAAGCGGAGGTTTTCCCGACACGGCGCGCACGCGAGCAGTTCGAGAAATTTTTCGTGCCCGGCTTTGCCGTGCTGCTGTTCCTGCTCGAAGCCGGTGGCGCATGGCTGCTCTGGCGTTGGGTTGCCAAAACCACCAACGCCGTTGTGCCCGACCGCGCGATGGCGTCGCTGTCGCTCTTTGGCATTTTTGCGCTGCTGCTGTTTTTGCTGGGACGGTTTTCCGTGACCATTGCACGGCTTGAAAACCACCGGCTGCTGCGGCCGGGCGCCAATTTCCTGCTGGGGGGCGCGTATGTTTGCTTCGTCACGGCGCTCGGCGTCGCCGGAGTCGAGGCGGAATTCCCAAGGGCTGATTTTTTCATTGCCCGGGCATTGTGCGTGTTGCTCGGCCTGATGGCGGCGGAAATGCTCGTGACCCTGTTGCTGGAGATTTACCGGCCCCGCGTGAAGGGCAAAATCGCGCGGCCCATCTACGACAGCCGGCTCGTCGGCCTGCTCGCGCAACCGGAAAGCTTGTTCACGACGGCGGCGCAGGCGCTGGACTATCAATTTGGTTTCAAGGTTTCGGAGACGTGGTTTTTCCAGTTGCTCAAAAAAAACCTGCCGATGCTGGTGCTGGCGCAACTGGCGGTGCTGCTGCTGTCCACCTGTATCGTATTCATTGACGCGGGCGAACGGGCCGTGCGGGAGCATTTCGGCAGGCCGGTGGTGGAACTCGGGCCAGGCGCGCATCTGAAGTGGCCGTGGCCGGCGGACATCATCTATCGCTATCGCACGGATCAAATCCAGACGTTCAATGTCGGGTTCACGCCCAATGCGCAGAGTGAACAGGACCGAACGGTTTTGTGGAGCGTGAGCCATACCACGGAAACCAATTTCCTCGTCGGCAACCGCGAGTCGGTCACCATCAAAAGTGAAAACGCCGACACCAATGACACGTTCAAAGCGCCGCCGGTGAGCCTGATCAACGTCAGCATCCCGGTGCAATTTCAAATCACCAACGTGCTCGACTGGGCTTATAACAACGCCAACCCTGCGAGCCTGCTGCAAGACCTCGCGACCCGTGAAGTCGTGCATTACCTCGCCGGCGTGGACTTGAACGACCTGCTGTCGCACCTGCGGCAGCAGGCGGCGGAGGAATTGAGCGCGCGCATCCAGGCCGCTGCAAACGAACACCACCTCGGCGCGAAAATTATTTTCGTCGGCTTGCTGGACATCCATCCGCCGGTGAAGGTGGCGGGCGACTACGAAAAAGTTGTCGCCGCCGCCCAGGAGAGGATTGCGGCCACCAACAACGCCGTCGCCGAAGCCATCCGCACCAACGCCCTGGCCGGCGCGCTGGCATTCACCACCACGAACGTGGCCGAGGCGACGCGCCTGCGGCTCGAAGTTTCGGCGTTTGCGCACGCGGCGTTGTTCACCAACCAGATTCCTGCGTTTGAGGCCGCGCCGTCGGTTTACCTGCAGCGCGCGTATTTCCAGACGTTCGCCGGCGCGACGGCCAACGCGCGCAAATACATCCTGCTCGTCACCAACACGCAGGACGTCGTGATTTTCGATCTCGAAGACAAAATCCGGGAAGACCTTTTGAATCTAAACGTGCCCAATACTTCATCACCATGAAACGCAACCTTCTCACCATCGTCGTCGGCGCAGTGCTGATTGTGATTTTCGCGCTGCTGCTGTTCGTTTTTCAAGTGCGCAAGTCCGAAATCGCCGTCGTCACCACGTTCGGCAGGCCGACCGCGCAGCCTTATGACCAACCCGGCGCGTATTTCAAATGGCCGTGGCCGATCCAGAAAGTCTATAAATTCGACCAGCGCATTCAGAATTTCGAGGACAAGTTCAGCGAAAATCTCACGGCCGATAACAATAATTTGCTGACAAGCGTTTACGTCGGCTGGCGGATTTCCGACGCAAAAGTGTTCTTCCCGAAATTTGCCGGCGGTTCGACTGCCGCCGCCCAAAATATGCTTGAAAGCATGTTGCGCAGCGCCAAAAGCGCCGTGGTCGGCAAGCATCCGCTGTCGGATTTTGTCAACGCCGATGCGAAACAATTGAAGTTCGATGCCGTCGAAGACGAAATCGAAAAGGCCGTCCAATCGCAGTTGCAGACGAACAATTGTGGCATTGAAATCACATTTCTCGGCATCAAGAAACTCGGTTTGCCGGAGAACGTGACGCAAACGGTTTTTCAACGCATGACATCCGAGCGTCAAATCCTCATCAGCCGATTTCAATACGAAGGCGAGGCCGAAGCGCAAAAAATCATATCTGCTGCTGACCGTCAGGCTGCCGAAACAATTGCCAACGCGGATGCCGCGGCCACGCGCATTCGTGGTGAAGGCGAGGCCGAGGCCGCCAAAGTGTTGCCGGTCTTCCAGCAAAATCCTGAACTGGCGAATTACCTTTTGCGCATTGACGCGCTCAAACAATCGCTCAACCAGCGTTCGACTTTGATTTTCGACGAGCGCACGCCGCCGTTTGATTTGTTCCGAAATCTGCCAACCAACGCGCCAGGCCGGTAAACATGAACCCCGAGCACGAACACGATCACGACCAGCAGCCCGCGCCGGTGACGCCGGAAGACGCCGGTTCGCAGGCGCTGGCCGAGGCGTTGCGCAGCAGTTTTGCGATTGTCAAAGTCGCAATGCTGCTGATGGTGCTGGCGTTTTTCAGTTCCGGCTTTTTCACCGTCGGCCCTCAGGAAAAGGCGGTCATTTTGCGTTTTGGCAAGCCGGTCGGCGAAGGCGAAAAGGTTTTGCTCAGTTCGGGATGGCATTGGTCGTATCCGTATCCGATTGATGAGGTGGTGAAAATTCCCATCACGGAAATTCAAAAAGTCGTTTCCTCCGTTGGCTGGTATGCGACCACGCCGGAACAGGAATTGAGCGGTGAGGAGTTGCCGGCGGGTTCGTCACTCAATCCGGCGGTGGATGGCTACGCGATCACGGCGGACCGCAATATCATTCACACCCGCGCCACGCTTTACTATCACATCGAAGACCCGATTCGCTTCGTGTTCGATTTCGTGTCTGCGTCCAACACCGTCCAAAACGCGCTGAACAATGCGCTGCTTTACACCGCCGCGCGCTTCAAGGTGGACGACATCCTCACGCGCGACGTGGCCGGGTTCCGCGACGCCGTGCTTCAGCGCGTCAGCGGCTTGACCGATCAGGAACAGCTCGGCATCGTCATTGACCAGTGCGAGGTTCAGAGTATTCCGCCACGTCAATTGCAGGACGTTTTTACCCGCGTTACGACCGCGCGGGAAAACCGCAACAAACTGCTCAACTACGCGCACAGTCACGAAAACCAGGTCTTGAGTCAATCGGGCGCGCAAGCCGCGTCCATTACCAACGCCGCCGCCGCCGACCGCGCGCGTTACGTGGATTCCATCACCGCCGAGGCGAAGCGCTTCAACGAGTTGCTGCCGAAGTACGAAAGCAATCCCAGCCTGTTCGCGCAGCTAACCCTCGTGCAAATGATGGGGACGGTGCTGACCAACGTGCAGGACAAAATCTTTCTGCCCCAGCGCGCCGATGGCCAATCACGCGAACTTCGGTTAATGTTAAACCGTGAGCCGCCTGCACCAAAAACGGCGACACAAAATCGTTGAGCTAAAAAATGGGAGCAACGTTGAAACCAAGAAAGCAAAAGGCGATATTTGATATGCGAACCACTTTACCACTCGTCACTCGTCACTCGTCACTCGTCACTTTTTAGTTATGCAAGTCACATCGCTTTTAAGCCATCACGAACACGACGCGGAATGCGGCTGCGGCCACGACCACGAACATTCCGTCGTGCATCTGTGGCAGGCCGTCGCGGGCATCGTCTTCGTCCTTAACGCTTTCATCGTGGACTGGTGGTTTCAGCAGGGCGGGACGATTGCCAGCGCCAGCGCGTTCATCGGCGCGGTCATCCTCATTTATCCCATCGTCGTCACGGCCGTCCGGGATTTGCGCGTCGGCCGCCTCAGCATCAACGAACTCGTCGCCATCGCCGTGCTCGCGGCGTTCGCTTCCGGCGATTACAAGACCGCCGGCGTCGTCGCGCTTTTCATGCTTACCGGTGAAATCATCGAAACCCGCACCGCCGAAGGTGCGCGCAATTCCATCGAATCGCTCATCAAACTCACACCCACCAAGGCGCGCCGCATCAAAAAGGACGGCAGTGAAGAGGAAGTCGCCGCCAGCGAACTGGCCGTCGGTGACGTGA
>JBEKJN010000118.1:0-8051 GCA_050011235.1 Verrucomicrobiota bacterium
ACCACCGATAGAAAAGTCACCTGTGCACGGCGTTGTGCACGCTCTGTGGCCTAATAATAATGTTAGCTGCGGCGTGCAAACGCTCGAACCAAACAAGAAAGAAATGGTCTCATGAAAACTTATGTTCAAATCGCTCTTGCACTCAGTGTGGGATTGGCGAGTCTGGCAAATGCTGAGGGATCTGGAGGTCAGATTGTTGGCACTTCAATGACCAATGCCCAGATTAGCCTGCTGTTTGAG
Organism: Verrucomicrobiota bacterium; assembly: GCA_050011235.1. Taxonomy (GTDB): domain Bacteria; phylum Verrucomicrobiota; class Verrucomicrobiia; order Limisphaerales; family UBA11358; genus UBA11358. The sequence goes on from JBEKJN010000118.1 coordinate 241, forward strand.
ACGACCAACGGTTATTCATATCAGGTTCAGACAAACCCAACTCTTAACAGCAGATTCTGGGGCGACACGTTTCCACCGGTGAGCGCGACCGGTAGCCTGACCAGCGTCTTGGCTCCCGGGCAGGGGACAATTGGGTTTTACAGGGTTTTGGAGTTCACTAATCTAACCTTCTGGTACGACTGGGGGTACTATTACGAAGTACCATTTCTGAGTACTTGGGGTTTAGGTACGATGCAAAACTCCTATGCGCACAATGACCGTGCGTACGATTGGTACATTGATCAAGCAGACACGGGTACTTATGCTAACGCCAATTGTGGTCCGTCCTCCGTTACCATGGGGATCAAATGGTATGACCAGAGCTTCAGCAAGACAGCCGAAGACGCCCGCAACACCTATCCTGAGGGTGGCGGGTGGTGGTATACCTACGATATTATCAATTATTTGAACCTCAATTCCATTCCGAATACGACGAGCTATTTTACAGGGACGAACCAACTCATGGGGCTATTGAATCAGAGCAACTTGGTGATTCTCTGCATCAGCACCGCATATCTTACGGAAGATTATACGAGTGAGCATAGAGTCGGGCGGTTTTACAGCTACGCCAGCGGGCACTTTCTCGTGGTCAAGGGTTACCGCATAGTGGATGGTAACCTGTTTTTTGAAGTGTACGACCCGAACGACTGGCATGCGGCTTATGCGGACACCACACCAAAGGGCCGGAACCGTCACCTTGCGGCAGGAGAGTTGGCCAATGCCATTGCAAACTGGTGGAACTACCTGATTGTTATCGCCCCACCGGGCGGAGGGGGTATGGGCGCCGAGGCGAACGTGTGGCTGAAACCTGTTGATCCAGCCCATATCGTGCATATGTGGGGCATGTGATGCTCATGGTTCCGGTCTTTTGTTTAGCCGCACTCGCCCTGCTACATCAATTCTGGAGAAAGTATTAATGCAAGCACCGGCTAACCAGATCGGGAGTGAGTGAAAAAAGATTTACCGGCGGTCCAAAAATTTGGGTCGCCGGTTTTTGCTTTCCAGAGATTCGGTCCTTGCGGGCAGCGGTCAGGGAGCCGGCGAGAAGCGGAAACAGGGACGTGAACCAACGGGATTTTGGGGGTCTTGTTCGGGTGATAATCCTTGACAGGAATTCGCAGATCTGCTTATCATACCTCATATGTTGCGATGCGGAAGTGAATGGTGCCATCTGCACATAACAGTTCTGATTTTGTGCATGTTTTTTTTCAACTGTGTCCCGGCTCAGGCTTCAATCTATTTGACGGCAAACTTTGACGATTTGACAGAAGGCTCTGAGGGCTCCTCATTCTCGGATGGTGGAATTAGTTTTTCGGACATTGATGAACGCATCCTAAATTCCACGGTGAATACATTTGACATACAGGCAACAACCGCCAATTTGCCGGGATTCTCTCCCCCAAATTATTTAACTTTTGAGGGCTTTGTTCCGGGAGATACGGATAGCTTTGGTTTCGGACGATTTGGTTCTGCCAACATTGGCTTTTCTGGCATTGGGTCATTTGCGAGCATGGATATTTTTGGTTTTGGAACTTCGTCTGCGAACACACTCACCCTTGAAGCGTTGCTGGGAGGAAACGTCGTGGACACTGATACAGTTACGTTTTACAGCTCCAGTTCCGGAGTGGTGTACCGGCCGCTGACTGTTTCAGGTACGTTTGATAGTCTGCAACTTGTGGCTGTCGGCCCGGATAACAACGGAACAGATTTTTTTGGTATGGATAACGTCAACATAACCATCGTCCCGGAGCCGTCCGCCAGCGCCTTGCTTTGTTGCGGATTGGCCGGAATCATTTTCCGCTTTCTTGGTTTCCGGGCGGAAAACATCAAAAGGCTTTGCCGGAGAAATTGACACCGCCTTCTAACAAACCAGATTGAGCGAACCGGAGCGGGCGCTCGCAGTTCGGATGCTGGCTAAACTAGCTGTGTGTCGTTTTCTGCCGGGAAGAAGTTACTACGCAAATGAGACACGCGAGCAAGGCCAGCAGCGAAACAACCGCGCCAATTTCAAACGCCCGGTCCCGGTAAATCAACTGCACGCGATGCCGCCCCTCCAGTATTTCAATCGCTTGAAACGCATGGTTCGCCCGCAGCAAACGCGCCGGGTTACCATCCACGTCTGCGCGCCAACCGTGATACCAGGTCTGCGCCACGACGACGAGTGACGGCGCACTGGCTTCGACTTCGATGTCCACGCTCTGAGTCCCAAAATGCGATTTTAGCACGCGGGCAACCGTTTGATTCGTGACCGTCACAAACGATTTTGCTTCCGGCGGGAGGAAAACCACTTTGCTTTCGTCAAAATCCGGCTGCGTCAACGCGCGCAACGTGTCCGCGTTGTCGAGAAAAACAGGTTTTTGGCCGGTGGTCACTAGCGGTAAAAAGGTCGGGCGCGCCTGCCAGTGGAAAATTTCACCGGGAGCGGTGATTTGCGAAACGCCCATGAAATCTTCGAGTCGCGGATAATCCGCGTTGGTCGTGGTGTAAAACAGCGAAAGCATGTCATCGCTTTCGCGCGGCGTGAGCGAAAAGAATCCGTCCACCTTCGGCACGCCGTCGAGCAGGTTGACGTTGGCGCAATAACCGGCCCGCTTCGCCAGAAAATTGTTTCTCGCGTTGCTCGACGCAAATTGGATGAATTCAATCGCGGCCATCGGCGAGACCATGGCGCGCGAACCGCCGAGTTCGGGCTGCGGGTTCATTTTCAAATCGGCGCGCGCCAGATTCAGTTCATAGACACCTGGCGCCACGGTCGGGTTTTGCATCGGTTCGTGCGTGAAGACATCGAGCCACGCGACCACAATCAGGAGCACAGGCGCGATCTGGCGCAATCCCGGTCCGGCTTCCTGTGTCAAGAGAAGCAGCAATCTGCCGGTCACCAGCAGAAAGAATGCGCGCGACAGCCCGTTGAGCAACGTCGCATGAACGTCATCCGTCGAAAACGGGAAACGCCACGCCCAAAAAAGAATTCCCGCAATGAGCGCGAACAAAATTGCGCCGATAAAAATCAGGCGTTTCTTGAAATTCGTTTTTTCTTCGCTTTGCAAACTTTGCAGGCGGGCGATGGCGAACGCCGCGAGCAACGGCGTCAGAAACGCCACCAGCGTCACGTACTTGATCGGATAAGTCACAAAGCTGAGTTGCGGGACGATTTTTCGCAGGGCGGGATAGACGAAGGTGTTTTCGCCGAAGGCAAAAATCAGCGCGAGAATCGTTGCTCCGCCAAGCAGCCACACCCGACGTTCCCGCACCGTCCAGAGCGCGAGCAGCGCCAGCCACAGCGTGCCGATGCCGAGGTAATAAGACGAAGTCCACGATTGGCCGTATTGGAAAAAGACGCCTTCCGTCCACGCGCGGCCAAACGCCATCGGCACGAGGAAATTGACCCAGCCCCAGCCGGGCATGGACCAACGCGTGTCCGCGTAGCCGACACTGCGTTGCGAATGGGCGGAGAGGTCGAGGAACGGCAGCAATTGCGCCGCCGTCAGCGCCATCACCAGCAACACCACCAGCAAGAAACGCCTGCACATCGGGCTGCGTGGAGATTCTGCTCTGATAAATTGTTGAATCCAGAGCGCGAGCAACAAAACCCAGGTGAGCAAAATGATTTCCGGTCCACCGGCGAGCATTTGCATGGCACCCACCAGCGCGGCCAGGATGATTTTTTGTCCGCCCCCGCGCCACGCCAGTTCAACCGCGAGCACGACCCACGGCATCCAACTGAGTGTCGCCATGTGACTCGGCCACATGAGCAGATTGAGCGTCAGCCCGTTGAATGAAAATGCCACACCCGCAAAAGCCGCGGCGAAGGAATTATTCGTCCACCGGCGTGCGAGGAAAAACATGCCGAAGCCGGCAAACCACAGGTGCAGCAGGCAGAAAAAGCTCAATGACCATGTCAGCGGCAACAGCAGATAAATCAGCGACGGCGGGTAGAGCGGCATGGTGTTCCATTGCGCGAGAAAAGGCACGCCGCAGTTGTTGTAGGGATTCCACAATGGCAGCTCGCCATGTTGAAAACATTGCTGCTGGAAACAGGCGAGGGGATACGCGAAGAACCCGTAATCGCGCACGACGAACGTTTGCAGTCCGAGCAGGACTTGCGGGAACGCGGCGAAGATGAGCAGCGCGAGCAGGATCCCGAAGCGCAAGGGCGTAAACCAGTTGAATGCGCGGTTTTCGGATGTTTCGCTCATGAGTTTTGCGGCTTCAATTTATTCAGGAAGTGAAATCGGCGGCAAGTATTCCCCGATGAATTCGCGCTTCCACCAGGCGCCGGCCTGCGGGGACGAAGCTTCGACGCTTGTGTCGGGGCGAAGGCCCGTGGCGCGGTGTTCAGCGAAGTTTGTGAAACGGTAATCGTAAAACCCGGCACGGATGTAGCGCGGTGGATGATTCGGGAAGGGGTTTTTGTCGAGCAAGGCCAGAACTTCCGGCGAACCTTGCAGTAGCCGCTCACAGAAATTCGCGAACCACGGATTTTGCTGATAATTGCCCAACGCGGCGAACCACATCTGCCAGTCCAAACGCGGCTGGTGCGGCGCGACGAATGGCGGTCGCTGGTTCACGTCGCCGGGTTTGTATTTGAATTCGTAAGCGTTCCAAGTCACGCCGTCATCACTGCCTTCAACGATGATCTCGCGACGCTCGGTGGTCATCACGGCGAACAAACCGTAGCCGTTGAAACTGCGAAACGGCGCAAGCCATGTGTCTGCCACCGCCACCGGCAAAAGCCAGCCGGGTCGCACACCGAACATGAGACTCATTTGGAAAAGCGAAAGGACAATCACGATGCCGGCGAGGGGGACGGTGACGGCGCGAGGCCAGTAGTATGAATGGTTGAGAGTTGAAAGTTGAGGGTTGAGGGAAAATAGCCGTTGGAGTCCGGATGGCCAAATCTTTCGCAGCACGAAGTCGTCGAGCAGTAACAGGCACAAGGCCAGTGTCAGCAGGTTGAAAAACGTGTAGTTGCCGGTGAGCAGGATTAAAATCTGGAGAAACGCAATGGCTGCGCCTCCGCAAAATCGCAATCGGCGCGGAGTGAAAATCAGGAATGGCGCGCCAAGTTCGATGCAGAACAACGCGGCACAGGACGCTTTTTGAAACCACAACGGCAGTTGATTGGCATACCAGGCAATCCACGTCGGCAGCGGTTGAGTTTGATAATGAAACGTGAGCGCGGTGAGATTGCGCCAGTTCGGGTCGCCGCTGAGGAGTTTCACGCAACCGGACGAAAATATGAGCTTGAATAACAGGAGCCACAGCAACCACAGCACGATTCGGGATGGCGGCGCTTCCCGTGAAGGTCGTGGCCAGAGTTGCGCTGGCGCAAAAAAGATGGCGAGGAGACCGGTTTCGAGCAGCAGGTTGTCCCACTGAAAGCCGAGAAAGTCACGCCCAACCGTCACGAGCGAGAGATAAAGCAGCCACAGCAAGGCGAGACACGGCGCGGGCGCAATGCCAGCAATCAAAAAAATAGCCAGCACCGCGCCCCCTGCGCATTGGAAATGGAGAAAGCCATCGGATGAATTGAACCAACACAACGTCGGCAATAAACGAAATCGGTCCAAGCCGATTCCCTGCAGATTGCATTGCTGCTGCACTGTCGTCATGAACCGGTCGGTCGGCAAAATACCATTGTGTCCAATCAAGCCGTCGATTTGCGTCCACAACGAGACGAACGCGATGAGATAAATCACGCCCAGCGCGCGCAGAAAAACCCAGCGCGTGAGAAAATGCGTCGGCTGCTCGACATGGTGTCCCCAAAACCAGCGTGTCAGGAGGGAGAAAAATTTTCGGTTTTCGGCGACAAGGCGGTAAGCCCATTCGGTTAGATCGGCAAAGGGTACAGAACTTTCGTAGAAGCGGCGCGGCCATTGCCGCTTGGGATTGTGCGCCAGTGTGCGAAATACTGCTTCCGCGCCCGAATAAACCGAGCCGTCGGATTCAATGAGTTGGACGGCCGTGTCGAACTGTTCGCGAGGAATTTCGGGAAATTGTGCGGCGATGCGCGGATCTTGCGCGGGCAGGTAATCAACGCTGTCACCGGTCATCTGCTGCCAGCGGCGGATCCAAAGCGTGCAGAAATTGCAGTCACCGTCGAAAACCATCAGCGGTTTCGGCGGCGGCGCGGCGACACGGATGGCGGATTTCACAAGCGCACTTATAATCCTCCTTTTGCGCGCACGCCAGTTTACTTGTAGCGGCGCTCTATGAGCGTCGCAGTCTCCAGGCGTAAGGCGCGACGGTCATAGACCGCCGCTACAACTTATGGCACCAGCACGGCGGCGCCGTGGATTTGGCCGTTGCGAAGGCGGCTCAAAACTGCGTTGGCCTCGGCGAGCGGAAACGTTTGCACCGTCGTGCGCACCGGCACCTGGGGGGCCAGCGTGAAAAATTCCTCGCCGTCGCGTCGCGTGAGATTGGCCACGGAACAAAGCGTCCGTTCCTGCCAGAGCCATTCGTAAGGAAACGACGGAATGTCGCTCATGTGAATGCCGCCACAGACAACGGTGCCGCCTTTCGCAACGGACCGTAGCGCGAGTGGCACGAGCGCACCAACCGGAGCAAAAATAATGGCGGCGTCCAGCGGTGTTGGCGGTGGATCCTCGGAATTTCCCGCCCAAACCGCACCCAGCGATTTGGCAAATGCCTGCGCCTCCGAATCACCCCGCCGTGTGAAGGCATAAATTTCGCGCCCCTGATGCCGCGCGATTTGGGCCACGATGTGCGCCGCCGCGCCAAACCCGTAAATACCGAGGCGCTTTGCCGAGCCGGTCTTGACCAATGAGCGGTACCCAATCAACCCGGCGCAGAGCAGGGGAGCGGCTTCAGCGTCGGAATAGTTTTTTGGAATTGGAAAACAGAAGCGTTCATCGGCGGCGACAAATTCCGCGTAGCCACCATCCAGCGTATAACCGGTGAAACGGGCGCGGTCACACAGATTCTCGCGCCCGCTGCGGCAAAACTCGCACTCGCCGCATGTCCAACCCAGCCACGGAATGCCCACGCGGTCGCCGGTTTTGAATCGTTGAACGCTGCCGCCTTTTTCGACGATGACGCCGACAATTTCGTGTCCGGGCACGAGCGGCAGTTTTGGATTGGGCAGTTCGCCGTCCACGACGTGCAAATCCGTGCGGCAGACGGCGCAGGCGGACACTTTTACCAAAACCTGCGTCGCTTCGGGTTTCGGCGTGGGTATGTCAACGGCTCGCAGCGGTTGCCGCGGCGCTTCGAGGAGCATGGCGCGCATGAGGCAATGGAATCCGGTTTGGCACGCCCGTCAAGCCTGCGTTCGCGGCAAAACCGGTTGCGGCTGGAAAAGTCAAAGCCGGCGTGCCATGTTTCAGCACATTTTAATTCATGAAAATTGCCATTGGCTCGGACCACGCCGGATTTCGATACAAGGAAGCCATCAAGGAATTGCTGCGAAGCTTGCACCACGAGGTCACGGACTTCGGCACGCATTCAGAGGAGCCGGTGGATTATCCACTGTTCATCCGGCCCGTGGCGGAGGCCGTCGCCCGCGGCGAATTTGACCGTGGCGTTGTGCTGGGCGGTTCCGGCAATGGTGAAGCAATAACGGCGAACCGGGTGAAAGGCATCCGTTGCGGCCTTTGCTGGAATATCGAATCCGCACGACTCGCGCGGCAGCACAACAATGCGAACATGCTTTCACTCGGCCAACGCATGATGACTTTGGAAATCGCGCTGGAAATCGTGCGTGTGTGGCTGGGGACTCCCTTCGAAGGCGGAAGACATCAGCGGCGGAT
>JBEKJN010000119.1:0-8050 GCA_050011235.1 Verrucomicrobiota bacterium
TCGGTTTTCAGGTCGCGGCCCGGGCGATTGTATTGCTCGATGACATTGCCGCCGGCTTCGACATAGGCGAACAGCGCCGGCAAATTGGCAACGAGGTCCGTGCGAACGTTGAAGGCACGGATGCCGATGACCACGGCGTCAAATCCCTTCAGCTTGTCCGGCGTGAGGTCCGCCCCGCTCAGCGTGGTGACCTGGTAACCCATCTCTTCCAGACTTTGGGCCACACTATCGCCGGCGCCGGGCACATAACCCACATGATGTCCACGGGTGGCCAAGTTGATGCACACGGCTTTGAACCGGGCGGGCGGCTGGAGCAACATCAGCGGGATGTGCGGGTAATTAATCACCACGCGTTCGTTGGAGTAACGGGTGCCATTGATTTCGGCAACGGCCGTGATTTCAGCCGTGGCGGGCCGCGCGGGAGCCGTGACGTTGAACTTTAGCCGCGTTTGTTCGCCGACGGACTTGAACCGGAACGATTGGCTTGCGGGTTTGACTTTCCAGCCGACCGGAACGTCCAATTGCAAGGTGCCGACGGCACCGGCGCGAAACGCGGTCACTTCGACTTCGACCGCGCGTTTGTCACCGGGCGCGAAGAGCCTGACCTCGGACGCAAATTTGAGCGAGACGGGTGGAATCACGTCCAATCGGCGGCGCCTTTCAGCCCCGACCGAATTGGTGGTAATCTGCACCGGCTCACCTGGCACAATCAGGGTCTGCCCGCCTACTTCAAAAGTCTGATCAACCGGGAAAGCCGGAGGATTCTCGGGCCGCCCGATAAGTGCCGGATCGGCTACCTGGAACATGCCGGCGGTGTGGTCTTCGCGCAGCCAATATGGCTGGCTCAACGGTGCGCCGGCGGGCAACGTTTGGGAGGATTCTTTCGTCACGACCTGACCCGGATGCAGGTCAACCTCCTCGCTGACCTGGTTGGTGATGCTCGGATAACGCACCGCCTTCCAGCGAACGGGAACAACGCCTGACTGCACAAGTGCCGTTTGGCTCAGTTGCATGGTTTCGCCGGGCACAACCTCGGCGTCCGGAATTGTCGTCGCCACGGTCAAGCCGAGGCATTCTTGAATAATGCGATCCAGTTGCCGGCGCTTTTCATCCACCACCGGATCTCCGCTGGCCAGCGTGGCCAACTGTTTTTTGATTTCGAGCAACGCCGGCACACTGACTGCGGGGTCTTGTGGATTGAAATTTGCAATGACCGTGTCGGTCAGCTTTCCAATTTCTGCGCCACCGGGCACCCTGCCCCACCTCGTGTCCACACCATCAAGAATGTCATTGGTCGCCGGTTCACCACCGAGCAGCGCGAAGGATTCAGACCTCGGTCCATTGCCGCCACCAAAGCCCCGGAAATTGTCAAAGCCCTGGGTCTTGTGCATCGAGCGGCTACGCGCGGCGATTTCAGTGAAGGACTCGCCGGACACGGCGTCTTTGCCGCCAATATTAATCCGGATGACGTTGGTCACATTTCCGCTGGGCTGAAAACCGCCCATGTTCCAGAGAATGCGTTTGGGTTGCCACGGCGTCAGGGTGTCGAGTTGTTCGGGAAAGGCCTTGGCATCACCGGCGAGCTTGAAGGCTTCAATGGCCAGCACGGTCGAGGCCGTGTGATGCCCGTGCGTGCCGCCCGGCACCGGGGAAAAACGCGTGATGACCACGTCGGGACGGAACTCGCGGATGATTCGCACGTTGTCGGCCAGGACCTGCTGCCGGTCCCAAATTCTCAACGTCTCGCGGTAATCCTTGGAAAAACCAAAATCATACGCGCGTGAAAAAAACTGCTGTCCGCCGTCAATGCGCCGCGCAGCGAGCAGTTCCTCGGTGCGGATGACGCCCAATTCTTCGCCGAACTCCGGCCCGAGCACGTTCTGGCCGCCGTCGCCACGCGTGAGTGAGAGATAGGCAGTGCGGTAATTGCGGCCGCGTGAGAGATAGGCAATCAACTCCGTGTTCTCATCGTCCGGATGCGCCGCGACGTAAAGCACGCTGCCCATTTCACGAAAACCGTGCAGGTCCTGCAAAATGACGGGGGCCGGTGGCGGCTCGGCGGCTTCACCGGCCGCGGCACCCGCCAGCAAGCAGGCGACGGCGACGGCAAGGGACGGGAGCCAGCGTGTGCAGCGATCGGGCCTTTTGAACGACATGGTTATTTTCATGCGCGCGTGCGCTCTGAAAGGCCGCCGCAACGCAACGATGCGACGGATGTCAGCGTACGATCGCGCTATTTCTGGACGGTAAACGGCACCGAGAAACCGGTGTTTTCCCACATCATTTTCAGCACGCCGCCGCCGGACGGGTTCGGCTCAATCGCCATCGTGAACTGGTCTACCGTCTTGTCCAGCGTGTTCTTCTTCAAGTCAATCCTCGCCAGTTCATTCGTCGCTTCACTTTGCTCCTTATAGGGAATCCCCCACTGACCGGTCTTCTTGTTGACGATCAACTTCGCGGTGCCGTCGGCTGCGGGCAGGGTGAACAACGAGTAGGTGCCGGCCGGAATATCCGTCCCGCCCAGCACGATCGGCTGTTCCGTGGTAAGCAGGGTCGCCTCGTCGGCTCCCGTGCGCCAGACCTTGCCGTAAGGCACGAGCCCGCCCCAGATTTTGCGGATCTCGCCGGTCTTGGGGTCCTTGGAATAAGGACGCCCATAAACAATCGTGACCTTGCTACCATCAATGGTCGAGCTGATGGTTTCATGCGGGCTGATGCGTTTGCGCTGGGCCATCACCGGCAGGGCGGTGGCGATGATGGTGGCGATGATGAGTGCAGATTTGAGTTTTTTCATAGTATTTCTCACCTTTTGGTTTCCACGATTGTAAATGATGTTTCGGTTCAGGCAAAGGTAACAACTGTCATCAATGCAGGCTGGAAATGAGGTCGTCGTTCATCTTCACGAATGAACTGCCGGGACCTTCCGCCTTGATGGCCAGTTCGCTGGATTGTTTGGCAGCGGCAATCGCGCCCGCCTTGTCCCCTTGCTTTGCCAGAATCTGAGCCTTCAAGTGCAGCATCTCGTAGGCTATCCGGGGATTGTCCGCGAGTCCGGCGTTGACCCAGTCGAGGGCCTTCTTCAGGTCCAGGTCGTGGTTGTAGTAAAACGTAGCCGCCTGAAAATAAAGGCCTGCCTGCTTCTTGTCCGGCGATGCCATGGCCGCTTCGATTTGCGGCACCAATTTGCTGGTGACATCAACGTCCAAGTGAATCGGAACCACCGTTTTTTCCCAGACCAGATTGAGCACCGCCGATTCATCGCGGATGCGATTGAATTCGATCGTGAAAGTCTCGATGGTTTCCGCCGGCATCACGGGTGTCACCTTGAACCGCGCGACATCATCTTTCTCGTTGTATTGAAAAGCCCCCCATTGCGTTGCGCCCTTGTTGATGATGATCGTCCATTCCTTCTCGCCGGGGATCGTGAAGAGCGCATAGGTGCCGGCGGGGATATCCGTACCTTCAAGTTTCACCGGCGTGCTAAAGGTGACCTTGGTGGCTTGATTGGCGCCGGTGCGCCACACCTGGCCATAGGGAACGATGCCGCCGAAGATAGCGCGGTTCTTCACGCCGGGCCGGGAATAGACAATTTCAATGTCCGTGAGCCCGACGCGCTGTTTCAGTGTGCAGGCGGGACTGGCTGCGGGGAAATTGACCCCGGGTGTTTGGGCGGACAGCCGCGACGCGAAAACCAGCCCGCCGGCAAACACAAGAGCGAACAGTAGTGTTTTTGAGTTCATAGGTGCCGGAAACTTATAGCAATCAAATCGAAACAAAAGCGGAAAATGATGAGCAAACAGGGGCACCCTGGCTGATGTAAGCGGGCAACGAAGTCACAAATGCTCTTTTTGTGTCCCCGTTTGGCCAAGAAAACATAAACGATAATTTACTCGATTCAAAGCCGCTTGTGCTGCAAAATATAACTAATACGCTTGAAAGGCTGAGCCGTGAAGATCCTTTTGACTTTCACCGGCGTTCATGATCCGTTCGCCAAAATCTCCATCGCGGGTGAAAAGGAGACCGGTCCTGTCCTCACCGTGACCTCGGCGCAGCAATTTGACTGCGTCCATCTTTTCTCCACCCCGGGCACGGCAGAGATTTCGACGCAAACGAAGGAAGAGTTGCAGCAGCGAAACAAAAGCCTGACGGTTGAAATCTGCGATGTGCCGCTCAATGACGCCGGCAACCATTTGGAAATCTCGAAGCAACTGAAGTCTCACTTCAAGAAGATCCGCAAACAGAACCCCAATGCTGAATACTACATTTGTGTGTCGTCCGACATTCCACACGTGGACGCCAGTTGGCTCAGGCTGGCAGCCAGCGGAGAGATTCCCGCCCGTATCCTACAGATACGGACCACAAAATTCGTTCGCGCCGGAGCGGGCCGGGTCACGGAAATTGATTTCACAAACCCGCAGTTTCCCCAAATCAGGCCGTTCGGCGCCTTGCCGGATAAAGACGAACCCTATGATTTCCAATCGCTCTGTGACGAACTGTGCATCGTTGGCGATCACGCCCTCTTTCTCCGGGAGTTGAAAACGGCCTTCTCCATGGCGGAATATGACTCCCCGATTTTACTTTTAGGCGAAACCAACACAGGCAAAGAAGCCTTCGCCCGCCTTATTCACTGTGCCAGTAAACGCGCGGCCAAGCCGTTCATTACCGTCAATTGCGCCGCTTTCCCCGAGACCCTCATCGAGAGCCGGCTTTTCGGCCACCGGAAAGGAGCTTTCCCCGGTGCGGATCGGGATCACAAGGGATGCTTCGAGGAAGCAGACGGCGGGACACTTTTCCTCGATGAACTCGACGGGCTGCCTGCGCAATGTCAGGCAAAGCTGTTGCGAGCGATGGAGCATGGTAAAATCCAGCGGTTGGACGACAACCAGGAGTCCAGCGTGAATGCTCGTGTGATTGCCGCGACCAACGTGGACATCAAGGACGTCATTGAGGAAAAGAAGCCACGCAAAGACCTCTATCAATCGTTCTATTTGCTGCGCTTCAGTCCGAAGACCAAAAAAAATGGGACAGAATGCTGCGAACGCAATCACCAGCCTTACTGGAAGAATCACCAGCCCAAGCCAGTCCTGTGCCCCGTCCAAGCGCCGCTGTCCACTGAGATCAAGCTTTTTCCTTTTGCGATTTTCCAACCGCTCAAGTGCCTCCCGGCGACGTCATACTACTGTCCTCGTTTTCCGGGTCTGAAAGTCCTCCAGCACCAGGAAACCCGGCACGCTGCCTCTGACCGGACCGCCGACCAACTTCACATCCGACTCGAACCGCACCGGAAACACGCGCCTGGCCTCCTTCCCGAGCAACTCGTAGCTGTGAGCCAAACGCTTCGAGTCGGGTGCCGCGGTGCCACACCACAAGCGAACCTGCCCGCGGTCAGTAACAATGATGGGCTGCAAGGTGCCGAGGCTGTCATCGCCCCGAAGCGGCGGCGTGCAATAGCCCTGCATCCTCGAACCATCGGCCAAGGTGAAAACTGCCCGTACGACGAACATGCGATCCGCCGGGTCAAGCGGGCCAGATGCCGTGTATGGCCGGACGGTACATTCATCCCGGCCCGCCTCGCCGGCCGCGCCCTCCTCGCCCAATCTGAATTCCCAAACTGGAAACTGGTTGAGGTCGTCCAGCGTAAGCTCGTAAACCTGCTTTCGGACGCGCGCGCCCTGGCTCCCGCCGCAGGCAGGTTTCAAGCAGGCGGTGACACTCGGCGGTTTCATGGACGTTTTGACTTTCGCCTGGATTTTGGGTTGCGGAAGGCAATGGGTGGTTTAGTGGCTGAATGGCAAATTTTGTTTGATACGATAAACGTCGGTTGGTCCGACGAGCATTGCTTTGCGCAACGACCGGCGGCGTTTGGAACTTTTGCCTTGAAGCAAATGGCGCCTGCCCGCGCCCCGGCGCAACACTTTGCCAGTACTGGTTATCTTGAAACGTTTGGCCACTGACTTTTTGGTTTTGATGCCTTTGGGACGTCGCATACAGGTTAACTTTCTTTAAAGAGGGCGAAATATATCAGGCGCTCTGGATGGATTATGGGTCATGTCCATTGTCAAACCTCTCATCCGGTTGTGGCCTTGGCAGGGGCAACTGGAGCGGTGGCGGGGCTGCGGCCACCGGCACGCTCTTCGTGCAGCCACGCCTCGCTTACGATGAGGTTGTGTGTTCCTATCTCCTTTCCATGAAGAGCCCGAATGGCGGCACGGGCACCTTCGGACGTGGCCATGGTGACGAACCCGAAACCGCGCAGGCGACCGTTGGTGCGATCAAGCGGGACATTGACCTGCGCGACGTTGCCATACGGGGAAAACAGATCCATCAGATCCCGTTCCGTCGTAACCGCGGCCAGGTTATCTATGTAGACTTTGGTGTTCATGACGTTTGATTTTTAAATTGGCTTTTTTGGCTCGTTCACCCGGACGAATTTCCTATGACTTCCCAAGATACTTTGACGGGTTGCGTATCCGGTCGAGCCGTTCGGCTTCCTGTTCGTTCAGAACGATTCGCCGCTGCCTTTGGTGGACGGCCTTCACGACAGATTGGGGAAGCAACCAGGCCTGTTTGACCAGTTGGATGAGGGTCAGGCAAATGAGCTTAAGTATGTGCATAGTGGAACCTTCGTGCTGCATCATGGGGGTGACGCTGCTTTGTTGTCGGCGGAAAACTGTCGGGCAAACGCGAGGAGATGGTCGGCAATCTCCTTATTGGCCTGTTCTTTTGTGCCATCCCCGTCAGCGAAACGCTCAAAATGCCGTGCCATGATTTTTATGGACCGAACGGCGTTGGATGAAGCGGCGGCAATCGAATGGTGCAGACTCACGCTCAACGGGGTGAGCGCCATGGCCTCCAGGATATCAACTGCTGCGAGGTGAGCATCGACCCTGGCCTTGTCCTGGTCATCGGCTTCGAACATTTTCTCATCGCAAGGCTTTCCCCCGAATTGCGCGTTGAACTTGTCGATCCTGTTCCTTAATTGCTTCTCCTCTTCGGCGGGCGATGCCACGAACGCCCGTTCAAGTCTCCTGAAAGTGTAATAGGCATCACAGTAATCTCTGTTCTGCAGGAGTTGCTCAAATAACGGCATGCCGAAGAGATCCTGTTCCATCATGAATGACACCAGGTTCTCGCGGTCAATCTCTGCTCCCAGGATAAACATCGCCGTGGCGAGAAAAGATCGGCCATGCTCTTTGCTGCCGGTCAGTTCGTTTACCAGGGTGGCACTTCCCTGCTGGGCGCTGGATGGTGACGCGAATCCCAACATGTGCTCGAAGAGAGCCCGGAAAAACCGGCAGGTCAGGGTCAGGTTCCCAACCAGCAGCGGTTTCAGGCTCTCGAGCGCGCTTTCCGGGTCGGGGTTCGACTGTGCCCGGGCGACCGACGATTCGGCTTTCGATTGGATCCAGCTCGCTAAAAGGGGTTTTGCCGCCATCCGCTGTTGGGCGGGGCCAGGGTTCGATCCCGATTGCGCGACCGTTGCTTTCTCGAAATGTCCGGGGTCTATGAGCACGGTCACAAGCACTTTCGAACTGTCGAAGATGCGGGCGATATGGGCGGTGACGGATGGTTCTCCCCGGATCATGATGAACCGCTGAGGGCCGATTACGGTCGCAATGTTTTGCGGGTCTTTAAACGCGGCATTATCCAGGCCGACCAGTTTGCTTATCTCGGACAAGCCTTCCCTGATTGTCCTTTGGTTGGGAGAGGCCGGCATCTTTCTTTTCAGTTCCGATGGGTTCTCGAGCAACCTGAGGTACGTGTGCAATGATTTAAGTGTCGCTACGGCCATAAAGTTTCTTCGTCTCCGGGATAGGGGTGGTGTTGGGCTGCATATCACTCCCGTTCTCTAGTCGGAATAAAACAGTGTGCAGAAAATGATGATGGATGATTCCTCCGTTCTCGGCATGGCATTCGGCTCTGCCGGCGTGACCAGGGTGCTCATATGCGTGGTCACCAGCCGCAAGTCCGGGTGTTGTCCAAGGAATTGGTTGATCTGTTCTTCAAGGGCCGTCGCCGGCGACTTGCCGGAGGGCAGCTTATGGAGAAC
>JBEKJN010000120.1:0-8036 GCA_050011235.1 Verrucomicrobiota bacterium
GGGAAGTGTCGCAGCCGTTGGCTGGGACATCACACGGGAATTTGCAAGGATGCTCACCGGCAACACGGCGGACATTCCGGCGGAAGATCGTCGGAAATCAGTTGGCGGCATACGCAGCAGATGACGTGTGACTAGACTTGGCAACAAAGTGCGCAACAAAATTGGCATGATGCGTGGCATCGAACGCAACGCCGGACGCCGCATCTGGGTTGGCGTCAAAGTGCGCAGCAAACGCAGCTAGTGACGCAACTTTTGCGCCGCAATGCGCGTTGCATAGAATCCTTAATTTGATTAAGGGGTTCGGCTTCTACTCCATTGCAGTGCTTGTTTTGTAATTTGCGGATGCAGACCCGTTGAATGGAAATTGGCAGAAACATGGCGCGCTTTGCGGCTACAACGGCAACAACATGGTGAACATTTTGGCCACCCGTTGCTGGCGGCTTGAGAACTCATTTTGCCGCCCGAACCGGCCATGCGAGCCGGTGTAAAATTCCCGTCGGTTACGCCCAAAATCCCTCACGTCATTTTGTGTAAAGATTACACAGTGCGCCCGTCTTGCTCTGGGTAGAATCCTCAATTGCGATGAATAGGAGATCGGACGCATGAACAGTGAAAATGATTTTCAGAGTGCCATCCGCACGCCGCCAGCCAGCGCGGACATTCGGAACGCTGGCACTTGTGCTAAACAAAACCAAACATCGGCAGGCGAGGCTGGCTTCATTGACCAAAAGCAATTGCTGGCGCGGTTGCCAATCAGCCGCCGCACGTTGTTCAACTGGCGCACGTCCGGCAAAATCCCCTGTGTGCGGCCGGGCGGGCGGCGCATCCTGTTTCACTGGCCGAGTGTCGAGGCCGCGCTGCTGCGTTATCAGCGCGGCGGGCAATCGTGAAATTGCCCGATTGGTCAAACGTCAGCACGGTAACAGACCTTCTCCCGTTACTAGGCATTTCCATTTGGGATTGCGCTTTTCTCTCTTTAATGAGATATTCCCTGCAAGAACCACAAGCGGTTGTGATTCTAATAAACAAAAGAAACGAAAACGGGAGATTTAGCCTGTTATGAGATCGCCACATCGCGCCGCGCAAAAGAAGCCCGACTACCCGGAAGAAACCCCCGGCAGCCGTCTGGCCGCCAAAGCTCGCAAGCTGGCCAGCAAGCTCACGACGGAACAACGCCGGGAGCATTTCAACAAGGCAATGACGATGATCTATGGCGGCGCAAAAGAAGCAACTCTCGCTCGACGCTAACATCGTCTTCGATCTCGCCGGAGACAAAGACTTCGCCCACGATTTTCGCGAGATTTTCCAGAGCAAAGGCTACGCCTTGGTTTTGCCGCCCACAGCGGTTCACGAATTGCACGTCATTTTCACTCACGGCGACAGCGCAGCGGAACGGGAACTGGCGCGGACGGCACTGACCCACTTGAAGCAATGGGGCATCCGTCCCTTTGATCTGGATTCGGCGGCGGAAGCCATTTGCGAGCAATTCGTTCACGGCCTGCTCCGGCAACGCCTGATTCCCGAAGACGAATTTAACGACGGCCTGATTTTGGCCGAAACGTCGCTGGCGGAAATTCCCCTGCTGGTGACTTCCGACAAGCACCTGTTGAACATGGACGAGGACGCCTTGCTGCTGGCTTTCAACGAAGCCGATCTTTCGCCGGTGCATCCGGTTCACCCGAAGCGTTTGTTGCGGGTGTTGCGTTAGCCGTCGCCTTTGACCGCAGGCGAGTTTGAGTCCCCCGGACGCTCCTTTGGGCCTCCCGGTGATGGCCGGGACGCGCCATAGGCCAGCCACGCGCCACGGCGGGCCAAAATCCTTGCACAAGGTTTGCACAGATTCCGGGGCGAGTTTGATTTGCACAAAGTTTGCACAGCCGGTTTCCTTGCACATGATTTGCACACGTTTTTCTTCCCGTCGCTTCCCAAAAATGCACAAATAATGCTTGCAAACATTGATTATTCGTGTATATCAAAGGGCAATGAATACACAACCAGAGGCAATCATGGGAAGCGGTGAGAACACCCTGAAAGTTGGTTCGAATCCATGTCGGACAGCCAAAAAATTCTTCACGTCATTCTTCGAGATCTGTTTCGCAAGCGTTATAGTCCTCCATGTTCATTTCCTGATTTTTTTGTCCATTTGCGCCCCAACGTTTCAGGCAAACCATGAGAATGCTAATGTCCGCAGGCGACACACCCGCGATGCGGGCAGCCTGGCCAATGGTGGCCGGGCGAATCTTGGAGAGTTTTTGCCGGGCCTCAAGCCGGAGACTGGGAACGGTTGAGAAGTCGAAGGCGTCAGGGATCGTTTTGTTTTCCAAAATCTTGAATTTTTCCACCTCCAATTCCTGACGTTCAATGTAGCCGGCGTATTTGATGGCAATTTCGACCTGTTGAACAACCTCCTCAGTCAACGCTTCATTTCGATTTGGCAAATCTTTGTAATTTACTTCCGGCCGAGAAAGAATTTTTGCCAGAGAATGTGATTCATAATACGTTTTGTATAAACGTTTTAGCTCATAATTTATCGCCTCTTCTTTTGCCTGATATTTTTGATAATTGCGATCCGGCAGCAGGCCAATTTCGTGACCGATTTGTGACAACCGAAGATCGGCATTGTCTTGCCGAAGCAGGAGGCGATACTCAGCACGAGACGTGAACATCCGGTAAGGTTCTGCTGTTCCCTTTGTGATCAAATCGTCAATTAAAACACCGATGTATGCTTGGTCGCGCCGAAGGACAATGGAATCCAATCCTTTGGCCCGGCGCGCCGCATTAATTCCGGCCATGAGTCCTTGGGCGCCGGCTTCTTCATATCCAGATGTACCGTTGATTTGGCCTGCTAGGAAGAGATTTCGGCACACTTTTGTCTCGAGTGTCGGATGCAGTTGTGTTGGATAAGCGAAATCATATTCAACAGCGTAGGCTGGGCGCAAAATCTCAGCGTTCTCGCATCCGATGATTGTGCGGACGAGTTCAAATTGTACATCGAATGGCAGGCTGGTGGAGAAACCATTCACATAAAATTCGTCTGTTTCTATGCCTTCTGGTTCGAGAAAGATTTGGTGTCTTTCTTTTTCTGGAAACTTGACGATTTTGTCTTCGATGGAAGGGCAATACCTAGGCCCAACGCCTTCAATTATACCCGAATATAGAGGTGATTTGTGAAGATTTTGGCGAATAATTTCGGCTGTTTTTTGTGTCGTAAACGTGATAAAGCAAGGCAGTTGTCCATTAATTCGTTCCAAAATAGAACCCACCGGGTATTTACTGTTTGAATGAGAGCCTCCGGCCGGTTTGGTCTGTGAGTGTTCCACGTGGAACAAATCATCTTTCCAAAAACTAAAATAAGGGACCGGTTCGTCACCAGTTTGAATCTCGGTCTTTGAGAAATCGATCGAACGGCGCAAAAGTCGGGGTGGTGTTCCTGTTTTCAATCGCCCAAGTTCAAGCCCCAGCTCTTTGAGGGACGATGAAAGATTCATTGCGGCGGCATCGCCGGAGCGTCCGCCCGATTGCTGGTTTGAACCAATGTGCATCAAACCACGAAGAAACGTTCCAGTGGTTATAACAATTACCTTGCCGAGATATTGAACCTCCAAAGTGGTTTCAATTCCAAAGGCCTGCCCGCCCTTTTGCAGAATCTTAGTCGATTGCCCTTGCTTCACGTCGAGATTTGGTTCTGACTCGCATATCCATTTCAGCCGAAATTGGTAAGCCTTCTTATCACATTGCGCGCGTGGGGCCCAGACTGCGGGTCCCTTCTTTGTGTTCAGCATTCTGAACTGAAATCCGGTCATGTCCGTGGCCTTGCCCATTTCTCCACCGAGCGCGTCGATTTCCCTGGCCAAATGTCCCTTTGCAAGGCCACCTATGGCTGGGTTGCACGACATCTGGCTGATGGTATCGACATTGATAGTTAAAAGCAGCGTTTGGCAACCCATTCGCGCCGCAGCAAGTGCTGCCTCGACTCCTGCGTGGCCGGCACCGACAACGATGACGTCGTATTGCTTTGGATAAACAAACATGAGGAAACTCAGCCGAAACTATATTTTGCAGCAAAGGGGGATTTTACACAAAGCTTTTTAACCTTACGCGCTGGATTCGATGACAAGTGTTCGCAGATCTTGAAAACGTTCTCAACTTCGTCGTCTGCCCTAATCTCCATTGCGATTTCAGCGGCAGTAAATGCCTGTTGCGTGCGTTTGGAAAGAAATTCCAATACTTGCCGTTGAATCGCAATGACATTATTTGCGGCCTTCTTGCCAGCCTCAACACCTGGCTGGTGATAGGCATTAATATTGATGAGTGAGGCATAGAGTCCAACAGCCCTTTCAAACAAGGCGATCAGCACTCCGACAGAAAATGGCGAAACGACCTTAATGGTGATTGTAATAGACTCGCGCCCCTTCTCGGCCAATGCCTGCCGCGTTCCCAAATAAAAGCCGTGCAGAAAATCTCCGCCCGTAACTTCAGATTCAACCATTATGTTCGAATGAGGCCCGTCGTTCATGACTTCAATAAAGGTCACAAAAAGATTATTAATACCATCTATAAGTTCTTGTACATAAGAATGTTGGTCAGATGAACCCTTGTTTCCTAAGACAGTAATACCTTGGTTCACGACACGCTTATTAAGATCGAATTCCTTGCCTAGTGACTCCATTAAAAGCTGTTGCAGATATTTAGAAAACAGTTCTAAACGGTCTTTATATGGCAAAACAACCATATTTTTATCTCCTTTACCGTTACCTGACTTGTACCATGCCAGTGAAAGCTGCGATGACGGATTCAGTTTAACGTTATACTTCCGGCTACATTCGTCACATGCTCGAGCACCTGCGAGTAAGGCGTCCGTGTCGAATCCCTGTAGTGCCGCCGGCAGCAAGCCGACAGCGGACAACTCACTGGTTCGCCCGCCAACCCAATCCCACATCGGAAACGTAGTCAGCCATTTGTTCGCGATGGCATATTTGTCAAGTTCACTACCTTGGGTAGTTATGGCAATCGAGTGCTGCCCGAAATCAAGTCCTGACCTATCAAAGGCCGCCTTGGCAACCAGCATACCGTTCCGTGTTTCTTTGGTGCCGCCTGATTTGGAAATGACAATGCAAAGTGTCCGATTTAAATCCGTGCCAATGGTTGCCAAAACGCGATCCATGCCATCGGGATCCGTGTTGTCGAAAAAGAACGGTTTGAGTTTGTCAGTCCGTGGATCCCCCAGCGCATTGGCGACGAATTGCGGGCCCAATGCGGAACCGCCAATACCGATCAAAAGATGGTTTTTGAACGGCCCGCCTCCACCACGAATTTTACCGGCGTGAACTTTGGCCGAGAATTCTTTTATTTTAACAACAGTTTCTTCGATTTCTTTGCGAATTTCCGGTGTCGGCGCAAGCGCAGGATTGCGCAGCCAATAATGTCCAACCATACGGTTTTCATCCGGGTTGGCGATGGCACCTTTTTCCAACTCGGCCATGTCCGCGAACGCCTGCTGTATTCGTGGCTCCATCGCTGCGAAGAAGGCATCATCCACATTCATCCGGCTCAAATCCACCGTCAGGCCGAGCGCGGGGAATTCGGTGTAATACTTTTGAAACCGTTTCCAGCACTCCAGCTTTGAACAATTCATAAAAAATTAGGAACTCCGTCGGATAAACCCGCCGGCAATGTCTGGCAAGAAAATAGCGCGTGGTGGCGATTTCGCAATTAGCGCTGCAACTGATATTAAGCAGAAATCTGGGAACCCGGAGTGAAGGAAATCAACGCGCCCGGCTCACTACACCGGCAGTGAAACGGTGATGATAGTGCCGTGATTGAGGCGTGACTTGATTCGAATGCTGCCGCGATGCGTTTCAATGATACGGCCGACGATGGCCAGTCCGAATCCGGTGCCTTTGGCCTTTGTAGTACTCAAAACGGTCGTGAACGCGCGGCATTGCAACTCTTTACTCATGCCTTTGCCGGTATCCTCGAATTCCACGGCCACATGAGTTGGGCGGGCACTGGCGCGCGGCAACCGAATCACACGCGATCTGATTGTCAACCTGCCCCCGTTCGGCATCGCCTCGGCGGCGTTGAGAATCAGATTCAAAAACGCCTGCTCTAATTGCGGCGCATCGCCCGGCACTGGCAGCAAATCTGATTGCAATTCGCGAACGAATTGAACGTTTTGATTTGCCAGCTTGTGCCGCACCAGCAAACCCAGTTCGTCAATCAATTCGTTCAGGTTCACCGGTGCCAGCCGGGGTTCGGTCGTGCGCGCAAAGGCAAGGATTTGTTCCACGATTTTGTTCAAATGCTCGATTTTGGCGTCAATGAGTCGTGCGTCCTTCGCCCGCGGGTCGCCGGCGGGGAATTTCAAATCCAGCGAGTGATACAACAATTTCATCACCGTGAGGGGGTTGCGGATTTCGTGCGCGACCTCGGCGGCAAGCAGGCCGAGCGCGGAAAGTTTTTCGTTCTGCCGCAACTGCTCTTCCACGTCTACGGTGCGTTCGTAAAGCCGTGCTTTTTGAATCGCAATGGCCGACAATTCTGCCAGTGCCCCCAAAATGCGGATTTCCTCGTTGGAAAAGTTGTAAGGTTTGTCAGTATAGACGCTCAACGTGCCAATTGCCTGGCCGGCGAACAACAGCGGCACGCTCAATAACGAAACCAATCCTTCACGCCGTGCGACTTCGACGTTCTGATAACGGTTGGACGTTTGGACATTCTCCACCTGCAACGGTTTCTTGCGCCGCACGACGACGCCGAGCAGGCTTTCCTCAACACTCAAACGAGGTTTGTTGAGATAGGCTTCGCCCGCGCCATAGCTGGCGCGCAGATTGAGCCGTTCGCGGGTTTCATCGAGCATCATCAGCGAACACATCCGCGCGCGCATGAGCAGGCACGCCTCGCGCGTAACGGCACGCAACGCCTCGTCGAGATTCAACGTGGAATTGATCGTCCGGCTCACGCTTGCGAGTGACTCGAACAGGCCCGCCTTCAACCTCAATTGCTCGTAAAGCCAGGTGTTGTGAATCACCTTGGCCGCTTGCACCGCGAGCTCCTGCAACAATTCCTGATCGTCCGGGCTGAAGGCATTTGTCCGGTCCGAATCCACATTCAGCACACCACGCACCTCGCCGTTGACCTCCAGTGGTACAGCCAATTCTGAACGCACACCGCGCCGCGCAGCAACGTAGCGCGGGTCCTGTGCCACGCTACCAACCCGCGCGGGTTTGCCAGCGCGCGCAACCCAGCCGGTAATGCCTTCGCCGACGCGCAATTTGAGCCGCGCCGCCGATGCTGGCAGATTTTGTGAGGCGTGGATTTCCAGAAAACCGGTCGAGGGGTTGATCAAGACGACCGAACCGCTCGAGGCCCGCATGAGTCGCACCGCTTCGCTCACGATCAACTGCAACGCCTCCTGCGGCTCGAGCGTCGAGTGAATGACATTGCTCACCTGGTAGAGCAAATTAAGCCGCTCATAACGCGACATCAGTTTGGAAAGCTCGTCGTTCACAGTTCCAATTTTCAGTTCTTGGTTTTGTATCTTGGGGTTTTAGCCGGCTTGCACTCCGCTAAGGCCCGGCCGTTCAAACTCAAAATTAAAAGCTGAAAACTCATCTTACCCTTGCCATCATCCATAAACCCGCTGCGCCAAAAATCAGATTAGGTAGCCACGCCGCCAGCCACGCCGGGAGCCATCCACTCAGGCCCAGCGCCAGTCCGACTCGCTGGAGCACGAAAAACGCAAAACAGATGAAAATGCTGCCGGCCACGCCGACAAACAGATTCCGCCGGCCGCCCGACGCCGCGCCGAATGGAATTGCGATGAGCACCACGACCAGGCATGTCCACGGCGCAGCCAGCCGCTCGTGCAGTTCGGTGAGCAGCCAGGCCGAATCCACGCGGGATGGATGAGGATGTAGCTTCAGGTAAGCCAGAATGTCCACGAGGGGAATATCGGCTTTGCGGGAGGCGCGAATGCTTTGGTAGTTGCTGATTTTGATCTCACTTTCAATTTCCTTGGGCGTTTCGGTGAATTG
>JBEKJN010000121.1:0-7950 GCA_050011235.1 Verrucomicrobiota bacterium
ACCATCCGGTTGCCCGTGCACGTGGTGGACAAGGTGGCGCACATCCGCAAGGCGGAGGTGAAGCTGCGCGAGGCCTTCGACCGGGACCCGACGGACCAGGAGGTGGCGGACCATCTGGGACTCGACCCGCGCCGCATCCAGCAGTATCGCGATGCGTCCAAGGCGCCCATTTCACTCGACGCCCCGATTGGGGCCGACGAGCCGCAACGGATTTCCGAAGTGGTGGCGGACCCGAATGCCGCGGCGCCCTTCGACCGGCTGGTCCGGGAAAACGACACGGAACTGGTCCACGCCGTCCTGGCCACGCTCACGCCCCGGGAAAATACGATTCTGGCCATGCGGTTCGGGCTGGATGACGGCAAACCAAAGACGCTGGAGGAAATCGGCGAGCAGATGGGGGTCACGCGTGAGCGTATCCGGCAGATTCAGGAGGAAGCATTGAAAAAAATGCGCGTGAAAATCACCGAACACGAGACTCCTTCCGTCGAAACGGCGGCCATGGCGGTATGAAATCGTCCGCATCATCCGGGTTTACCCGAATGTATCGCCGTTCCAGCCCCAGTTGGCAGCGGCGACGTCGGTGAAGTTCAGGTAAATCCGGTCCGGCGGCACGCCGAGGGATTCCTTCAACAAACTGCCAATCTTCTGTGAGAGCTGCCGGTTCACGTCATCGTTCAGGCCACCAATGCTGCGGATGTCCACAAACGCGGCATCACCCGGTTTGCCGGACATGCGGATGGCCGCCGGGCTGACGACGACCATGACGTATGGTTCGGGTTTGCCAATCGTCCCGGCCACGATTTTGGACAGGGCCGCGAGCAACGCTTCCTTCTTTTCATCGGAGAGCGCAACGGTGGTTTCAAGTTTCAACAGTGGCATATTGGTTTTCGGTTCAGATCCGGTATCGTAATCTGGGGTTCAATCTAACCCCTCGCCGGCTGTTTTCCAATTCCCAGTCGTTGCGGTGTATCATCCACGCCAATCCCCGTCTTCGCTTCTTGCTTCAACATGGCAGGTTGTGGCTTAATTAACGCCCGTGAAAATCGTTGGCATCATTCCCGCGCGCCACGCCTCGACGCGGTTTCCCGGCAAACCGCTCGCGCCCATCGCGGGCAAGCCATTGATTCAACACGTCGTCGAGCAATGTCAGAAGGCAAAGTCGTTGAGCGAGGTCATCGTGGCCACGGACGATTCACGCATCGCCGAGGTCGTGAAAAAGTTCTGCCGTGTGGAAATGACACGACCGGAGCATCCCAGCGGCACGGACCGAATCGCCGAAGTCGCCGCGCGTTGCCCGTGTGACGCGGTGGTGAACATTCAGGGCGATGAACCACTGATTGATCCGGCGGTGATTGACGCTGTCGCCGGCGCACTGACGGGCAACGAGATGTCCACCGCCGCCACGCCCATCAAAAATCCGGCCGAATTGGATAATCCGAACGTCGTGAAAGTCGTTGTCAATGTCGCCGGTCAGGCGTTATACTTTTCGAGGCGCACGATTCCGTATCTGCGCGAGGCCGCCAGCCCCGTGAAATATGCTTCTCCGCCACCCGCCACGTCGAAAAATCAGATATTTCACGGGGCCAGTGGTTCGGTGAGCGAACAGTTGGCGGCGTTTCCTTTTTTGAAGCATCTCGGCATTTACGGATACCGGCGCGGGACGCTGTTGCGGCTGGTGAAATTCCCGGTGTCGCCGCTCGAAAGCGCGGAGAAGCTGGAACAGTTGCGCGCGCTGGAAAACGGCATCCCCATCGCCGTCGTGAAAGTGGATTACGACAGCGTGGGCGTGGATGCGCCGGAAGATGTGGCGAAAGTGGAAAAGATTTTAACCACGGATGGACACAGATGAACACGGATTCTTGAAATTGCATTTCGTGAAGACACCAAATTAAAATGCAAAACGAATACGAAGACGAAGGTTTTCAAGACCCGGAAGCTGACCGCGAGTGGTTGGAGAGTTCGTTGTCGGAACTTCAACAGGAAGGGCGTGTTCAGCAACGTGTAAATGCTGAGCAAATCAATCAGATGCTTCGGATTCAGGCAAAGAGCGGATACGGCTTGGCGTTTGATTTAATTAGTGACCATTTTCCTTCACTTGTAACCGCCTACGGACGAGAACACTTGGATGGATTTATTTCTGATTTTGATGCGCCACCAGACGAATCGGATTTGGGATATGGCCCATTAAGCAGCTCCACATTACATTTTGATTGTGATGGAGTTGATCAAAATGCCTTTCGATTTTATAGCAATAAAGATTCGGAAGATAATTGCATCATTCATGTTATCCACAAGGAATCTGGAAAAAAAGACAGCATTTCAGGCCAAAACCTCGAAAGCGTAATGAAACAGGCTGTTGCCAGCGGACTAGGACTGCATTTTCAGTATGAACTTGAAAAAATTCAAAACATTCTTCACGACGCACTGGAGCAAAAAAGTGAAATAGATTATTGGGATCATTTTTACATTCAATCTTCCGCTCCCACTCCGGCGTCACCAAAATTATTTGAATGTCCTGCCAAACTACAATTCAACGATCCAGAACCTACGCCGCCGACTTATTTAGAATATCCGCCCGAACCAAAGCCGGATTCATTTTCAGGGTCAAGTTTTGAAGGTGCTTATTTGGCTTGGGCTGACGATGTAAAGAGAATCGAAAGCGAAAATCAGAGTCGCTATGACAAAAATGTCGCGGCAATTAAGGATTGGAATTCTAAACGCGTTGAGCACGAGCAAGCGGTTGCGAAATGGACTGAAACAGTCAAGAAAGTCGAGGCAGTAAACCAGAAACGCAACGCCGAACATTTAGCTGCCGATGACCAATGGAAAAAAGAGCAAATTAAAAATCTGGAGACTGTTACCGACTTAAAGAGAGGCTATAAATTTTTGAGACCGGATGCAGTTGAAGCTTATTTCAATCTGGTTCTACAATTTTCAGTTTTACCGGGTGATATAAGCCGAAAATGTGACCTCAAATATATTTCAGAATCCAAAACCCTGATTATTGACCATCCGCTGCCAAATCCTGAAAACTTGGTTTATGTCAAAGAAGTCGAATACGTCAAAGCCAGTGGCAAATTTTTCAGAAAGCGGTTGTCTCTTTCAGATGGTGAATTCAAATCTTTTTATGATGATTTGCTTTACCAAATCTGTTTGCGAACGCTTTACGAATTTTTTATTGCCGACAGAGGCAACGCTTTAAGTGCCGTAGTTTTTAATGGCTGGGTTGAATTCGTTGATAAGGCTACCGGCCAAGACAGAAAAGGTTGCCTGTTATCAATTCAAGTGGCGAAAGAAGAATTTCAAAAACTAAATCTCACAAGAGTCGAGCCAAAAGCTTGTTTCAAATCTTTGAAAGGAATTGCAAATTCAGCACTTCATAGCCTTACGCCAATTGAACCAGTATTAAAAATCAATCGTGAAGAAGCAAAAAAGGTTGTTGGAAAAATATGATTTACCCTCGACAATTATTGCCGTGTTTTATCCGTGTTAATCCGTGTCCATCCGTGATTAAAAAAGGTCTGAAATGAAATTTATATTTGTTACCGGTGGGGTGGTGAGTTCGTTGGGCAAGGGCCTGACGGCGGCGTCGCTGGGCACGTTGCTCGAAAATCGCGGCCTCAAGGTCGTGCTGCAAAAGTTCGACCCTTACCTCAACGTGGACCCCGGCACCATGAATCCGTATCAGCATGGCGAGGTCTATGTGCTCGACGACGGCGCGGAAACCGATCTCGACCTCGGCCATTACGAGCGGTTCACCAATGTCAAGCTGACCCGGCTCAACAATCTCACCAGCGGCCAGGTTTATCAGAACGTGCTCAACAACGAGCGCGAAGGGAAATACCTTGGCAAGACCGTGCAGGTGATTCCGCATGTCACCGACGAAATCAAAAATCGCATTCACCTGCTGGCCGAGCAGAGCAAGGCGGACGTCGTCATTACCGAGATCGGCGGCACGACCGGCGACATTGAAGGGCTGCCGTTTTTGGAGGCCATCCGCGAATTCGCGCTCGAGGCGGGCGCCGGCAACGTCGTGTTCATGCACGTCACCTACGTGCCGTTCATCAAGGCCGCCGGCGAATTGAAGACCAAGCCGACGCAGCAATCCGTCGCCAAGCTGCGCGAAATCGGCATCGCCCCCCACCTCATCGTCTGCCGCTGTGAAAAGCCGCTGGAAAAGGAGTTGCGCCAGAAGATTTCCATGTTCTGCAACGTGCCAGTGGAGGCGGTGATCGAGGAGCAGGACGTGGAACATTCGATTTACGAAGTGCCGCTCATGCTCCAGCGCGAGCGCGCCGACGACCTGGTCTGCGGACTGCTGCGACTCGACGTGCCGCCCGCCCACATGGCGCACTGGCAGGAAATCATCCGCAAAATCATCGCGCCGCAGCACCGCGTCCGGATCGGCGTCGTCGGCAAATACATCGGCCTGCAGGACGCCTACAAGTCCGTCTATGAAGCCATCAGCCACGGCGGCATTGGCAACGATTGCGGCGTGGACATTGTGCGCGTGGACTCCGAGGAGATTGAAAAGGAAGGCGCGGCAAAAATCCTGAACGGGCTGGGCGGCATCCTCGTGCCCGGCGGATTCGGCGAACGTGGCATCGAAGGCAAAATCCAGGCGGCGCAATACGCGCGCGAAAACAACATTCCCTACCTCGGCCTGTGCCTCGGCATGCAAATCGCCACCATCGAATTTGCGCGCAATGTTTTGAAACTGGCCAAGGCGCATTCGACGGAATTTGACCCGGCCACGCCGCATCCGGTCATCGCCATGCTCGACGAACAGAAACGCGTGACGAAAAAGGGCGGGACGATGCGGCTGGGGGCACAACCCTGCCAGTTGGTGCTCGGCACGAAGGCGGCAGAACTTTACGGCTCTTTCGTGGTCAACGAACGCCACCGTCACCGCTACGAATTCAACAACGCTTACCGCGACAAATTCGAGAAGGCGGGTTTCGTGTTCAGCGGTTTGTCACCGGACGGCAAGCTGGTGGAGGTCATCGAACTCAAGAACCATCCGTTTTTCATCGCGAGCCAGTTTCATCCGGAATTTTTGAGCAAGCCGCACCAGCCGCATCCACTGTTCAAGGGTTTCATCGCCGCCGCGCACGCAAAAATCCACCAGAAGCCGCTGTGAGCGGTTCGTCCGCCGATGACCTACGCCCAAGCGGTTCAATTTCTTTACGACCTGCGTTTGTTCGGCGCGAAGTTCGGTCTGGAAAATACGTTCAAACTCGCCGCGCTGGCGGGCCATCCGCAAAACCAACTTCGTTTCATCCATGTCGCCGGCACGAACGGCAAAGGTTCCACCTGCGCGATGCTCGAAAGCATTTATCGCGCGGCCGGGCTGCGTACCGGGCTGTTCACCTCGCCGCATCTGGTCTCGTTCCGCGAACGGATTCAGGTCAATCGCCAGTTGATTTCGGAAAATGAAGTTGTCCGGCTCGTCGAAGAAATTCAGCCACTGCTCAAACAATTTCCCGCCGACCATCACCCGACTTTTTTTGAAGTTGTCACGGTCATGGCGTTGAAATTCTTCGCCGAACAAAAAAGCGATTTGGTGATTTGGGAGACCGGCCTAGGCGGGCGGCTGGACGCCACAAACGTCGTCACGCCGCTGGCCAGTGTCATCACCAACATCGCCTTTGAGCATCAGCAATGGCTCGGCGACACGCTGGAAAAAATCGCCGCCGAAAAAGCGGGCATCATCAAGCCCGGTGTGCCGGTGATTACGGCGGCGGATGAGCCGGAAGCGCTGAAAGTAATTGAAGAAGTCGCGCGAAAACAAAATGCGCCGCTCACAATGGTTAATGGTAGGGACGTCGCGCTGCGGCGTCCGGACAGCGCAGCGCGCTGTCCCTACCTACCTTTGCTTGGCGAACACCAAAAAATCAACGCCATGCTCGCGTTGGCAGCGGTCGAAGTGTTGCAGAACAAAATTCCGGTGAGCCACGAGGCAATCCGAACCGGTTTGTCGAAAGTGAACTGGCCCGGACGGCTGCAGTTGGTCACGCGGCCCTTGGGTCAAAAGCTGTTGCTGGATGGCGCACACAATGTGGCCGGAGCGAAAGTCTTGCGCGCCGCCTTGGAAGAACACTTCAAGTTGGCGAAACACACGCTCATTCTCGGTATGCTTCAGGACAAGGATTGGCGGCACATCTGCGAAACGCTGGCGCCGCTGGCCGTGCGGATTCTCACCGTGCCGGTCTCCAGCGAACGCAGCGCGGATGCGCGCGAACTGGCGGCGGCCTGCCGCGCGGTGAATCCGACGGCCGGGATTGCCGCCTGCGGCTCCTTGCGCGAGGCGCTGGAGAAAGCAGCAGGCGACGATTTTGTGGTCATCACCGGTTCGCTCTATCTCGTCGGCGAAGCGCTGGAACTGGCCGGGCTTTCGCCCGCGAATGGCGGGGAACGCGCCTTGAACGAATGGACGACCAAGGTTTCCATGCGCTAATAATTTGATTTAGCATTATTGATTCTTTGCAAAGGCGGTGTGTTCTTTCTTGATTCTAAACCTTTCGATAAGTAAATAATTCCGTCCGATAGAGTAATTTTGAAAATCATCATGGCTTACACAGAAACCATGCCGCCACCAGGCCGCTTCGGGCAGACGGTCCGCCGGGATGCGTGGTGGGTGCAGCCGCTGCTGGTGTTCCTGGGGCTTTCGACGTTCATCATCTATTCCACCTGGGCGGCGTTTCAGGGAAATCATTATTGGTATGGCGGCGTTGGCAGCAACGGCGCGGATTACATTTCGCCCTTTTATTCGCCCGAGATTTTCGGCAGTTCGCCGCACGCGATTTTTGGGACGGCTCCGGGCTGGTGGCCGTCGTGGTTGATGTATTCACCGGCATTTTTGATTCTGTGGGCGCCGGCGGGTTTTCGATTCACCTGCTACTATTACCGTGGCGCCTATTACAAGGCGTTTTGGGCCGACCCGCCGGCGTGCGCCGTCGGCGAGCCGCGCAAGGTTTTTCTCGGAGAAAGGTCCTTTCCGCTCATCATGCAAAACATCCACCGTTACTTCTTCTACCTTGGTCTGCTGTTCCTGCTCATTCTCGCGTACGATGTTTGGGAAGCCATGTGGTTTACGGATGGTGGCGCAAAACATTTTGGCATCGGCGTCGGGACCGTTGTGCTCGCGCTGAACGTTTTTTTCCTCAGCAGCTACACCTTGGGCTGCCATTCATTGCGGCATTTGATCGGCGGGTTCATGGATGAACCCTCCAAAGCGCCGGCCTGCGCCAGGGGTTATTCCTGTGTAAGCTGCCTTAACCGCCGTCATATGCTCTGGGCGTGGATCAGTTTGTTCTGGGTCGGCTTTTCGGATGTTTACGTGCGCCTGTGCTGCCTGGGCATCTGGCATGACTGGAGGATTTTTTGAAATGACTAATTCCTAAATCCTAATGACTAAAGAATTCCCAATGACTGAATGCCAAAATAAGACAAAGCGCGTTCGCCGCCATTTGTCATTCGAGCTTCGTCATTTTTTAGTCATTATGGTTTCGTCATTAGGAATTTTCCCCAATGGATTATCGGAGCGGAGAAAATTTTAGTCCAATATCGCTGTGGCCAATTACGAAACTCTTGAATACGACGTGCTGATCATCGGTGCGGGCGGCGCGGGTCTGCGCGCGGCCATCGAAGCCTCGGCGGCGGGCGTGAAGGTCGGCCTGGTGTGCAAATCGCTGCTGGGCAAGGCGCACACGGTCATGGCCGAAGGCGGCATGGCGGCGGCGCTCGCCAATGTGGACGACCGCGACAGTTGGAAAGTCCACTTCGCCGACACGATGCGCGGCGGCCAATACATCAACAACTGGCGCATGGCCGAGTTGCACGCGCAGGAAGCGCCCGACCGCGTGCGCGAACTCGAAGCCTGGGTATCTGTTTTCTACAGCACTCGTGTGTTCTAAATTCTTAATCGCATTTTTGGTTTGCAGTTTTATT
>JBEKJN010000122.1:0-7916 GCA_050011235.1 Verrucomicrobiota bacterium
ACCGCGGTTGGTTGCTCACTTCGATTTCCGTGACCGTAAAACCTTCGATCTTGAACAGCGTCGGGAGAAACCGGTGCATGCCCTTGAAAAATTTCAGGTCGTCAATGCACTCGCGCTTGAAGGCGCGATAACAACAACCCGCGTCGCTGATGTTTTCGTCGGACAACTTGTTGCGCACCCAGTTGGCAATGCGCGACGACACGATGCGGATGAAATTATCGCCCTGGCTTCGCGACTCGACGCGCGTGCCGCAAACGCAGTCGTAACTTTTCAGCGCTTCCAGAAATTTCGGCAAATCCGCGGGATCATTCTGCAAATCCGCGTCCATGGTGACGATGTACTTGCCGCGGGCGGCCTTCATCCCGGCAAAGCTCGCCGCCGACTCGCCGCAGTTGAACGCGAACCGCTGGACGCGGATGCGCCGGTCGCCGGCCGCGAGTTCCTTGAGGATGTCCCACGACCGGTCCTGGCTGCAATCGTCGGTGATGATGACCTCGTAAGGCAGCTTGAGCGGGGCCACCGCCTCGCGAATGGCCGTGATGAGCGCGCGCAAATTCCCTTCCTCGTTGTAACAAGGAATGACGAGGCTGATTTCAGGTTGGTCTGCCATTTATGAATTGGTACGCTGACGCAACTTGCCCGCGCGTTCGGAACATTCAGTGAGAATTTTCTCCAATTCCCGTTTATCACCCGGTTCAACGTGTTGCTTCACCAAGGCAAGCAACGGGGCGGTGGCGGCCGAATGTCGCGCGAGCAACACCGTGATGTCCGTTTCGTAAACCGCTGCGCGATCCAAATCCATCTGCCGATACAACGAGGGCAGTGCGAAAAGTTTCAAAACGATCAGACCCTCGGCAGTCGCAGCAGGAACTGTAAGTTCTTCAAAGCGGTGCTTCGTCGCAAACCGTTCCAAGACAAACTGGAACAGCGGGTTTTTCGTCAGCAGCAAATCCACTTGAATGCTCTTGAATTTTCCCCGCGCAAAAAAATCGTTCCGTTCTTCAATCGTTAATTCGGGAAGCTGCTCCAGCGCGGCAACGGACATCAGCAAGTCCACGTCCTTCGTGTTGCGGCCTTGGACATAGGTGAGCAGCGCCATGCCGCCAACGAGGAGGTAATTCACTCGCCGCTCGTGCAGCAGCCGGAACAACTCCATTGCGTCCTGCGGCACGGGCATGGGCGGCGCGGGTTTGGGACCTTCGCGCAGTTGCAGCGGCGTATTGGTCCAGCGGTGCGAACCGGCCTCCCACGCATCCCGCAACACCTCGGCAACGCGCCGCAAACTGACGCCTTCGGGAAGTGTAACCGCTGTGTTTGCCTTGCTCATGTCGCCGTTCAGGACCACGGAATTATCGCATCAGCGGCAGCCTGGTAAAAGCTTATTAGCTCAATAAAATCAGCGAAAAAATCATTTTCCACCGTTCATTTCTTCCCGTAAAATTCCGCAATCGTGTTACAGACCTTGTCCGCAGCGTCGAGGCCCATCTCGCCGTGGATCGGCAGCGATAAAATTTCTTTCACCGCCAGCTCGGTCTTTGGCAGGCGCGGAATGTTTTTGAATTTGTTCACGATCGCCGGCTGCTGATGATTCGGCACGGGATAATGGATGCCGGTTCCGATATTCCGTTCGCCCAAAAACTTTTGCAACTCGTCGCGCCGCTCCGTTCGAATGACATACATGTGATACACCGCGCGCGCCCACGGCTTTTCCACCGGCGTCCCGCGCTGCGGGATGCCCTTGAGCCGTTCGTTGTAACGCGCGGCAATTTTGCGGCGGTTGTCGTTGAAGCCATCGAGATGTTTCAACATCACCCGGCCAATCGCGCCCTGGATTTCGTTGAAACGCACGTTGAACCCGGCGAAATCGTGATGGTATTTGTCCTTGCGCCCGTGATTGCGCAAGGCGCGGACTTTTTCGGCGAGCGCGTCGTCGTTCGTCACGAGACAGCCGCCGTCGCCGAGCACGGTGAGGTTTTTTGACGGGAAAAACGAGAACGCGCCGAAGTTGCCCATCGAGCCAACGGTCTTGCCGTTGTATTTCGCGCCCTGCGCCTGCGCGCAATCCTCGAGTACCCATAGTTTGTGCTTCGCGGCGATTTGAAACACGCGATCCAGATTCACCGGATGTCCGTAGAGATGCACCGGAATGATGCCGACGGTGCGCGGCGTGATGAGCGATTCGAGTTGCTCCACGTCCAGGCAGAACGTCTCGTCAATGTCGCAAAACACCGGAGTCGCGCCGCAATGCATGAGCGGTTCCATCGTCGGAAAAGCGGTGTGCGACGGTACGATGACTTCGTCCCCCGGCTTCAATCCCTGCGCGAGGTGCAGCATATAGACAATCATCGTCCACGACGTGCCCAGGATGGCGTGTTTGACGCCGGTGTACGCGGCGAGTTCG
Organism: Verrucomicrobiota bacterium; assembly: GCA_050011235.1. Classification (GTDB taxonomy): domain Bacteria; phylum Verrucomicrobiota; class Verrucomicrobiia; order Limisphaerales; family UBA11358; genus UBA11358. The sequence continues at coordinate 2,402 of JBEKJN010000122.1, forward strand.
GCCTCAAAGGCCTTGCACTCAGCCGCGAGGATGTATTGCCCGGAGCGGAGCGCGCGCAACGCGGCCTCCTCGACTTCCGGGTTCACGAAACATTTCGATAACGGGATTTTGGTCATAAATTTTTTGTGACACGGATTTCATGGATTAACACAGATTCAATCTGCGAAAATCTGTGTAATCCGTGTCTGTTTTTATTTTAGTGTAACAGCCCTGCCGGTTTTCACGGATTCCAGCGCAGCATTCAATACGCGGACGGAATCGTAGCCGGCCCAGCCATCGGCGCGCGGTGCTTTGCGCGTCTGCACGGAATCCACAAACGCACGCAGTTCAGCCAGCAACGGTTCCTCTGGCGGCGTTTCAATTTGCGTCACTACACCCTCGGTCGCCTTGAAATTGTTGCCGTCGCGGACATGTTTGTTTTCGTAAGTCTTGATCTTGTACTGCGCGACGTTGTAATCGCAAACCGCGCTCAGCTTGTCGCCACAGACGATGACTTCGCGGAATTTGCCGGGGATGAAATAATCGTTCTCGACCGTCGCCCAGGTTTTGCCGTGCGGCGTTTCATATTCCATCGAAACTAGCGAAACGTCGTCCATGCCGCGTCCCATGAAATCGTGGTGAACCGCCAGCACGCTTTTCGGCAGCGCGCCCAGGATGAAATTGAACAGGTCAACGAAATGAATGCCATCGGCGAACATCACCCCGCTATCGTTGCGCGGACGCTTGAATCCGCCGAAATGACCGCGGAGCATGTTCACGCGACCGAACTGGCCGGACTGCACCGCATCGCGGAGCCACAACGTCGCCGGATCAAAGCGCAAAATGTGACCGACCTGAAGAATGCGTTTCTGCTGGTCGGCGAGTTCGCCGAGTTTTTTCGATTCTTCGTTGGACAGCGTCAGCGGTTTTTCGACGAACACATCCCTGCCGGCTTCGAGGAATTCCTTGCACAGAGAAAAATGCGTTTGTGCGGGCGTCACGATAACGACGCAATCCACCTTGCCGACAAAGGCCTTGTAATTCGTCGTGAGGCGCGCGGCGGGAATGTTGAGTTTGCGCGCGGGCTCAAGCTGTTTCTCGCCAACCTCGGCCGCGTAAAGCTCGACCGGCATCGAATTAAGGTTGCGCAAATGATTGACACCCCAGCGGCCCAATCCCAAAAGGAGAACTTTTGTCATCCCGGAAATTTTTGAGCAAAGCTACCACCCCGGCAAGGAAAACCTTCGGATAAACGGGCGGTGTTGGCGTTTAGCCTTCGGGCTGACGTATGACAAGGCACGTTAAAGCGTGAACTCCAACCTAATTCAACAGCCGGTACCAGTTATCGCGCTGATGCGGTTCGTAGCCGAGGTCTTTGATGAGCCGTTGCATGTCGGCGACGGTCATGCGGAAGGTCGTGCCCGCCTGGCTCACGACATTTTCCTCAATCATGATGCTGCCAAGGTCGTTCGCGCCGAATTTCAGTGCCACCTGGCCGATTTCCGGGCCTTGCGTCACCCACGAGCTTTGCACGTTCGTGAAATTATCCAGATAAATCCGGCCCAGCGCCTGCGTTCGCAAATACACATGCGCGCCAACCGTCGGCGCCTTCAATTTCGTGTGCTCGGCTTGGAACGTCCAACCGATGAACGCGGTGAAATGTCCGGGTAGGACAGGCGTCCCGCCTGTCTCTGACTTTTTTGTGGAAATGGAGACAGGCTGGAAGCCTGTCCTACGTTGGAGTGATTTGTCCTGTTGCGTGCGTAGGCGTTCCAGATGCTCGATGCGATCTTCAATCGTCTCCACGTGACCGAACATCATGGTCGCGCTCGAATTGAGCCCGAGCCGATGCGCCACATCCATGACTTCCAGCCAGTCGTCGCTCATCGCCTTGAGCGGCGAAATGCGCTGGCGCACGCGGTCCACCAGGATTTCCCCGCCGCCGCCGGGAATTGAACCAAGTCCCGCAGCCTTGAAGTCGGAAATGATTTTCTCCAGCGGTTCGTTGAACACTTCGCGGAAATGGACGAACTCGCTCGGGCTGAACCCATGAATGTTGACCTGCGGGAATTTGCCTTTGATGTGCGAGAGCAAATCGAGATACCATTGCTTCGTCAGCTTCGGGTGATGCCCGCCCTGCATCAAAATCTGCGTGCCGCCCAGCGCGATGGTCTCCTCGATTTTTTTGTTCATCTCGTCCAGCGTGATGACATAGGCGTCGTCGTCCTTTTCCACGCGATAAAACGCGCAGAACTTGCAATAGACATTGCAGACGTTCGTGTAATTGACGTTGCGGTCAACGATGTAAGTGACGATTTCGTTGCCGTGACCGTTGAAATCCTTCGCCTTGGCGAGCTGGCGACGACGATCGGCGAGTGCGCCAAGCTCTTCGAGCGGCAGATGATAAAGCCGCAACGCCTCGGCCTGATTAATGCGTTTGCCGTCCCAAACTTTCTGCAGCAACTCGTCGAGCCTTCGCTGCGATGGAGCAGCTTCAGCCACGCAGGCCAATGACGCGTCGTAAATCACGGTGAAAGGTTAATGGAGTAAAACGCTTAAAACAACCCGTCAAACTGCCGGTACGCTCCCTCCAGTCCAAGGTTTCCCTTTCCTGGGCGGGTGAGTGATTTTTCAAAAGCGTCGTGGTTTTTCCAGTTGCGAAAACTGGGAGATGGCCATAGACCTTCCTTGATGAAAAAAACGGGTGCGATTTCCAAAGCAGGAAATCTGAATGTCAGCCGGCGCGAGTTCGTGAAAATGGCGCTGGCGGCCGGCACGACGTTGGCTGTCGGTCCGCAACTTTGGAGTGCGGAAACAAAAAACGAGATGCCGCTCCGCCCGCTGGGGCGTACTGGCGAGAAGGTTTCTGCCATCGGCCTGGGCGGATATCACATCGGCTTGCAAAGCGACGAAGAGTTGAGCCTCCGCATCATCCGCAGCGCCATTGATCGCGGGATAACCTTCATGGACAACTGTTGGGACTACAACGATGGGGAGAGCGAAGTTCGCATGGGCAAGGCCTTGCGCGACGGTTCCCGCCAGAAGGTTTTTCTGATGACGAAGATTGACGGCCGTACCAGGACGCTGGCCGCGAAGCAAATTGACGAATCGCTCAAACGGCTACAGACGGACCATGTGGACCTGTTGCAGTTCCACGAAATTGTCCGCCCGACGGATCCCGATCCCATTTTTGCGCCCGGCGGCGCGATGGAAGCGGTGCTGGAGGCAAAGCAGGCGGGCAAAATCCGCTTCATCGGTTTCACCGGCCACAAAGACCCGTCCATCCACCTGCACATGCTCGAATTGGCCGCCGAACACAAATTCCGTTTCGACGCCGTGCAAATGCCGTTGAACGTCATGGACGCGCATTTCCGCAGCTTCGAACACCAGGTCCTGCCCGTTCTGGTCAAGGAAGGCATCGGCGTGCTGGGCATGAAACCCCTGGGTTTTGGCGAGATCCTGCGCAGCAAGACGGTCAGCGCCATCGAGTGCCTACAATACGCCTTGAACCTGCCGACCTCGACGGTGATTACCGGCATTGATAGCCTGAAGATTCTCGACCAGGCGGTCGAAGCGGCGCGTACTTTCAAGCTGATGAGCCAGGAGCAGGTTACGGCCCTGCTGGCCCGCACCGCCGAAGCGGCGGCCTCGGGCAATTATGAACAGTTCAAAACCTCCACCGGGTTTGACGCCACCACGCGCAACCCGCAGTGGACGGGAACAAATTGATTTGTAGGAGACGACGTAAGGAGTCTCATTCTAAACAAGCAAAAATATTTGAGTCTCGTCACCTCGACTCCTGCGTGATTGAGGCGCGCAAATCTTTTTCCAGCCGGGCGAAGGCGCGTTCAAAAGCGTCGTGGTTCTTCCAGTTCGAGAAATCGGGGAGGTGATATTTGCGGACGCTTCCGCCAAAGCTTCGCCGGTGTCCGCGTCCAGGCACTCCCGTTTTTTCAACGGCGTGTAATCACGCGGAATTGGTCTATTATTGGGATTTGATGAACCGAATCTTCGCGTTGTCGTGTCCAAGCTCTGAAAGCTTGGTCGCAATAAGTTTGTGGTTGCGAGCATTGTCCACAAGAATGACGTGATTTTCAAATTCCGGTCCGAAGCCAATGGTAAGAACATTATTTTCGAGTGAGACGGGACTTCCATCGCGCAGATATTTGCACAGAAATGGACTCACTTGTCCAATGGCTTCTAGCAGCTTTGCCCAAAGATTAGCAAGATTGTCGTCCATGCTGTTCTCATTGGATGTGGGCTGGTTTATTTGCGATGAAATAACAGCCGTTACCAGCGGTTCAGTTTTTGGCACTTCCACTAACGGTAATGGATTTGCGATCGCTGCTCTTATTTTGCCAAAGATTTCTTCTTTTGGTGTTTCTGCGGTCGCAACAATCAAATGAACGCCGTTCGCGCTGCATAAATTTGATTTTCGCAGGTCGCGCTCCTTTTGCGTTGCCAGATGTTCCTCGCCACCGAGATGTCTCATGGGCTGAAAGTGTTGAACCCCGTGATATTCAACCCCAACCCGAAACTCTGGTATCCAAATATCAAGATGTTGCTTGCCCAGCCATTCGGGTTTTCCGTGGTGGATTACTTGTGTGTCGAGGAAAGCATTTTTGATTTCGTAAAATATTCTGGTTTCTTCGTCCCACTGTTCTCCCACATTTTTTTCGCCTAGCCGGTCTCGTAAACGATTTTCAGCTTCTCGGAAAGCATTGCAAATTCGTTCCGTGACCGTTTCCGAAGCCCAGTAAAAACAAAAATTTGGTATTTTTGAACGCCTCGCAAAAGGCAGGCACGGGAACAGATGTGTCTGATAATCTTTGCGGTCTGAACCGGCGAGAATTTGCTCAAACCACGAACCATGTTTGCTTTCTTCTTCAGCAAACACTGCTTCCAGTGTTTTTTCAAATTCCTCGGGGTGTTCTTTTGTAAGCTTTGTAATTCTGTTGCGATGCTCGCCATACATTTGCAGCAAATCAACGCTGCTCGCTGGCAAACCTAAATAGTATCGGACGTTGCATTTTTCATTGGCAAAGTGCGTGTTGGTCGAAAAGATGTTTGTTGGTTTAGTGGCCTTCAAGAATTCGTCGTATGATTCCAGAGCAAGCAGGCAATCGTAGCCCCAAAATTTCGGTCGCCACCAAATGCCGTCACCGACTTTGTTGTATGGGACACCAAGACGATGCAGCTCGTCGTAAAGTCGTTCCAGGTTTTCTCTATCGAACGTCTTATATTTTTCTCTGATGTAATAATTCAGATATGCTGGCTGATCTGCAACCGGCAAGTATGTTTGATCTTCTATTGATTCCACCAGTTTGCAGTAAAACGTCTTTTGCTCTGGGTTCATGCCTTGGAGAACACCATTTACAAAATTGAGTTCGAAGCTGGGAACAGGCTGGCTCATTCTTATTTTATGGCGTTTCTCTCCGCAATCTGTAGATGCTGTGAAACCAAGTCGTAAAAAGCCGCCTTGTTAATTGGAAAATCTGTTTTAGCGAGCAGTTGCGCTTGTTCTTGCTCATTGAAT
>JBEKJN010000123.1:0-7911 GCA_050011235.1 Verrucomicrobiota bacterium
CACTTTGTGACGATTGAATTTCGGGAAACGTGCAAGGTTCATAGATAACCGGTTTTGCGCCAAGCTGCTCCTGTCTGGCCAAGCTCGTCAAATCGAAATTCGGCCGATATTTTTTAACGTCATCGCGTGTATAGTCTGCAAAAAATCACGCTGAATTTTCTGCGTGCTTTTTGTCCGTCAAATGGTTTTCATTGGAGGCATGACCATTTGGATACTGGCTCTGGTATTGCTGGCGTCATTGGCTGCGCTCGGTTATCGGCAGGGCGCGATCCGCGTGGTGTTTTCATTTGCCGGCATTGTTTTTGGCGGGTTGCTGGCCGCGCCGCTGGGAGAACATTTCAAGCCGTTGATGACGCACGCGGGTATTCACAATCCGGCGTTGGCATGGATGCTGGGGCCGCTGGAAGCGTTCGCGTTGGTGCTGATTTTGTTCAAAATCGCGGGTTCCTTCGTGCATCGCAAAACGGAGCTGCATTACAAATACCGTGCCGATGATTTGAAGTTCGTGTTGTGGGAGCGGCTGAATCACCGGCTTGGTCTCTGCCTCGGCGTGCTGAACGGCACGGCTTATTTCGTGTTGATCTGCTTTTTTCTTTTCAATTTCAGTTATTGGACGGCACAAATCGCTTCGTCCGACGCCCAAACGTGGGCAACACGGCTGATCAACCGGCTCGGACGCGATTTGGAAAGCACCGGCATGAACAAGGCCGCACGCACCGTCGCCACATTGCCGGAAAGTTATTACAAAACGGCCGACCTGGCCGGCTTGCTTTGCCAAAATCCCCAATTGGGCGACCGGCTGGCGCGTTACCCGGCATTCCTCTCGTTGCTTGAGCGCGACGACCTCAAACAACTCGCGCAGGACAGCACCTTCACCAGCGCCTTTCAAGGGGGCGTGCCGGCGGGGCAATTGCTGCACGACCCCCAGATGAAGGCAATTTTGCAAAACGTCAGCCTGATCGAAACCGTCTGGGAGAACTTGCAGACCAACATGGACGACCTGATCGTCTATCTCAAAACCGGCCAATCGCCCAAATACGATCCGGAAAGAATCCTGGGTTTCTGGGACTTTAACGCCACCACGACGGCGGCCATGTTACCCATCGCGCAGCCGAAGATTTCGCCCGCCGAAATGAAGTTTGCGCGCCTTTGGATGACCAATTATTTGCAGACCACTCTCGTGGTGGCGTCTGATCATCAGGCATTTCTGCACAATCTGCCGCACCTGAAATCGCCGCCGGTGGGTGAAACCGCGACGCTGCACTTGTGGCCCATCATCGTTTACAGGCTTCGAAGCGGTTCGTTGCCCAACATGGAAACCTCGACGCTGACAGGCCAATGGGAAAATACCGATGGCGATTACAAATTGTCCTTCACCAACAATGGCAAACCCGATTCCCTTAAAATCCAAATCAAGAACGACCGGCTGACAATGACGACTTCCGATGGGGATACCTTGGTCTTTGACCGCGAGGATTAGCTTCCGGACAACCATTGTATTTTTTAGACACTGCGGCTTCTTAATCACCAGACGGGCACGCGATTTAGCCCGCCAACCTTGGCCGGTGTTGGTCTAAAACGGCCTGGCAAATGCTGCCTGTGGTGGGCATGGGCGTATCGCATATTGCAGTCATCGCTGCCATCAGCCTTTCGGGGCTGGTGCCATCCAGTTGTTCGAAGATGTTAACTTCAATGACAGCGAAGCAACACGCCCCAAATCCCAACCCGGTGGTGGCTAATCCAAACCCGGCGGTTTCCACGCCCTCAAGCGCCAAAGACCTCGGCGAGCTTACACTGACCAATCGCTATGAAACCTGCATCAATCTTGGCGCGGGCCGGAGCTGCACCATCACGCCAAAACTTCTCGACCGCAACAGCCTTCAACTCACGATGGCGCTCCAATCCAAACAAGCCAATGGCAAAACAGCAGGTTTAATTATTACCCAGGTAATCACCCGCCCCGGCCAGCCTTTCGAAGTGGCGGTAGGCGACATAGACATTACTCTCACGCCGGAAATTGTGCAGGAATAAAGTTGCGCAGGCGCTAAATTCAGCGACGCCTTGATGTCTTCTCGCTGTGGGGTTAATTCGCGAAAACCAACCGCACTAAATTCAGCACACTCACGAACAGGACAGGTATAATCACACTGCCCCAGACATCGAGTTGAATGATTCGCGCGTCGTTGACCGGCCTTACTGTGGCGATCGTGTGATAAAGTTCGCTGCGATTTACTTTGGCTGTAACTATGCTCATAACAATTATCCTTAAGCATAGCAGGTGCCAAAGTCATAACTCCTTGAAAACAGGCTCTTTATCGGAAAATGGGGTAATGGTCAATCAGCGTGCGCTTTCCGTTGGTTTCGATGATTCGACTACACGAAAACGCCGCATGAACATTGCCGGAACGCGCGGTTTTTCGGCCTGAAACTTCACCGGCTGGCATTGTCAGGAATTGGAACACGCTCGCCGCGAATTTGACACGGAGGAAAATGTCTCACGATGATTTAATGGCAAGCCGCTTGTGTGATTACTTCAAAACTCCAAGAAAACAAGGCCGCGACTTATTTGCCGGTAGGGTGTGAGCAGTAAATCACCACTTGGCGCAATCGCTCAAATCCTGAAGCAACCCCTTACAACGGAGTTTCCCTGTCTGGTAAGGTTCGTAAGCGCGTGCAAATCCAAGTGCGGTGTTCGGTTCGCGCCATTGATTCCAATCCTTTTCAGCATACATCTTGCGTGCAATGGCGAACTTCTTACGCCAGAAAATCCCAATCGAGTTTTGGACAAGGCCACACTCTTTTTCGACGGTCACTTGCGACCGGAGAAGCCATGTGGGGAAGCTGGCATCGTCAAGCTTATCGTCAACTTCGGATTTGAGCCGTGCCATCTCGCCGCGAAAACGTCTGCGGGCATCGCTGCCGGGACGCCAAACAGCAATCAGAGCGGCGATAAGAGCGGTAATCAGGGCGATGATGAGAGCATTCATTGGTTCTCTTTTATCGTCGGATTAAGGAATACAGGCTGGCAGACTGCCAAAGCATCCGAGTAATTCCAAGGAAGAAACTTGTCAGTTCAAGCTCGGACAGATTCGCTCCGCGAGTTGAATTGCTTCTATGCGATGTCATTCACACAGAGCTTATGACACCTGCGTTACTGTGTTTGGCGAAGCCGGATATTGACCTCGGTAACAATCATATCGCCAGGGTCACTTGTTGATCGAGGAGAAAAGCTTCTATTTGAAATAACCAGTTCCCGTCCGGCACTCGCGGTTTCTTTGCCCTGTTCCGCGACTTGCAAATCTTCCGTCAAGCTTTTGGGATTCTTTTTAACGTGCGGCAACACCGTGTTAATGACTCGGCAAATCAATTCGACCAACGGCCTTGGTGGTGGCTGGCATTCGTAAATCGGAATGCGTATAAACAACTCGCGCCCGGTGAAAGTGAACTGTGTGGCGAACTTGGGAAGCGTAGCGTCGCTATCGTTTGTAACGTATGCCTCGGCAACGAGTCTTTTGAGTTCTGCAATATCCATAATACTTTCCACAGAAAAATTGCTAAGAAGGTTTCTTAATTCTATGTCTCCGCACTACTTAACCCTCTGCCTTTCAAATCCTTGCCGGGCAAAAGCGCAAACTATTTTACCACGACCGAAAATGGTCGGGGCGGTGAGATTTGAACTCACGACCTCTTGCACCCCAAGCAAGCGCGCATACCAAACTACGCTACGCCCCGAACCATCGCGGGAATCTTAACCTGTCCACCGTCGGTTTCAATCACGAAAACGTTACAAATAAAGCGTAACTGAGATTTCCCTCGAAGTGCCGACCTCCAAAGGGGCGACATGTTCATTCTGACTTTAAACACCGGGCCGGAGAACTACGCTCCACCAATGCCCGTCTCACCGTTTGTCTCGCGGTTGAATGATTTTTGGACGGATTGGCGGCGGCAACGGCATTTTGGGCGGCGTGGCAGGCGCTTGCACCGAAACTGGTGGACGCGGCCAATTTTTCCCGGCGAACTGTGCAACCTGCCCTGCAATTTGCTGTACCGATTCAGCAACCGGCCCAACGTCGCGCATGGTTTCAGCCGCCCCGGCTTCGAGTTTCCCGGTCCCTTTTGACAACCAGTCTTCAGCTTTCGTCGCAAATTCGCCAATCTTGGTCTCGGGAAATTTCATCTCGCCGATGTTGAAATTGCCGAGCGATTGCATCGCCCGGCCGATGGGGCCCGCCGGTTCACGCAACTGGCTGCCTGCCATCTCCAAAGTCTGATAACCGTTCACTATCCAATCCAGCCTACCGCTCTCAACGTCCAGCAACAGTCCATGCACCGGTAATTTGGGGCCGATGAGCGGGCTGTGGCGGACGATGTCGCACGCTTTGATGACGTTTTGCCGTTCGCTGCCGAACATGCCGAAGAACTCGTTGATGTTGTCCGGCAACAGATGCCGCTCGACGCCCAGTGTCTTCAACTTGTCGAGCAGAACTGTCGTCGTCGTCTTGCACACCTGGCAACCCGTGTGGCCGATGACGGCGATTTCCTTGCCGCCCTTGACCGCGCAGGCCAGCGCCAGCGACCGCATGGTGCTGCTCAACGGCGCGGTGATGATGTTGCCCGCGTTACGCAGCCAGATGAATTGCTCGGCGGGCAGCGCGAGCGCATTCGGGAAAAACGCATTCAACCGCGGGTCAATGCACGTGAGCGCAATGACCGGCAACTCGTCCGCGAAATCCGCCGGATGCAAACCAGCCGTCGTGTCACCGGCCACCGCCCGGTGGTTCGCGTCAATGATGGCTTCAAACAGGCGCATAAATTTTAACCACCCAGCTTACGGGCCAGCCGGGCCAGCCGTGAATCGAGGCGCAAGTGCAAGCCGTCCCAGCTCCACTTGGGAACGCCGCGATCCTTTCGCATGGATTCTTTCCGCGTTTTATACCTGAACACGCCGCCGAATTTTTTCCCCGCCTTCCGGTCTTGCGTCCAATCCCCGGCCAGCAGCCCGGCCAGAATTTTCTGGCATTCGGGGTTTTGACTCGTGAGTTTGGGGAGAAAGGCATCTGGAAAATAAGGGTTGCCAAAGCACCACGGCGCCAGCTTGTTGGCGGACACACGATACGCCTCCAACCGAGGGTTGAGGATTTTGGCGAATCCCGAAAGGGCCGACTGGCATTTCAGCAGATACTTGCAGCGGGACAGCAACAGGCAATCCAGCAGGGCATGATCGCCCTTGGAAAAATTATTTTCAATCGCCTTATCCTTGTGATGCGTCACTTCCCCCGAATTAAAAATCCGCAACGACGAATGCTGTGCCCGGACTTTCTCCACAAAGGCATTTTCATCCGATGCGACATAAATCGTCCCAATGTCCGGGTGCGTGGCGACAAAATCCCGGACCAGCGCCAGAAAATCCTCCGGCGAAACATAATTGGTTTCCACCAACGACTTGTTCTTGTCCGTGCCCCGATAATGAATGCCCAGCGCTTGGCTCAACGGCGGAAATTCGTCCGCCCGCCAGCTCACGCGCGCCGGCCAGCGAAAATACTTGCGCCATAATTGGGCGGCATAATCCCAGTCGTTGCCGAGCGTGACTACATGGCGATCCCGCAGGTCTTGCAGATTGACGTCCTGAAAATTTTCCGCCCCGGCGTCATAATTGACTTCCAGCAGGCCGGGAATCACGACGAAATCTTCCGGGGCGCCATACAACGTGGAACGAATCGCCCACGCCGGAAAAATACCCTGGCAGTCGAGGTAAGGCAAAATCTCAAACACCCAAAGAAAAACCTGGCCGAAAAGCCCTTCTTGAAGCTGCTCCGGCGCGGTTGAAATTCGGATTTTATCGCTCATGGGCATCCGACGGTTTGGCAAAGCCTCGCGCTGGAACCGCCAACCGCCGTGCGGTGATTCGCGTCAATGATGGCTTCGAAAAGGCGCATTTTAACTTTCCGGAAGCAATGGCTCGCTTTTGCCTTCAGGTTTTACCTCTTGCCAAGTTCCAGTTGCTTCGTCGACTGAAACGCAGGACATGTGTTGGTATCGCTTATTTGGCCAAGGCTGTAGAATCCGCCAAGAATTAGGTTTTTGGCAACTAAGTCTTCTGTGCCAATCAGCAATGTATTCCGTAATTCCAATTGCATGGCCTTCAACCTTTAGCTTTGCGGCAGAAAGAAATTCGTTTCGCAGCCCCTCGATTTCTATAGAAACATTGTCTATCGCTGCCGCTGCTTTCCAATGCCCTTGCTCTTTGAGTTGAAGCCCGACCTGCATGAGTTGCCAATCAATATCATTGCTCGCAACACATTTTGACATGAATACAGTTCGTTTGCCTGAAGGACTTTCTGGATCAGTGATTGTCTGGTTAAGGTATTGATATTTCCAAGTTTGTTCTAGGTTAAGCACAAACCGCCTTGCTTCATTTAGTGAACCAACAAACATATAATATCGTGAAACAATGACCCCAGTATAAATTGCAAGCGGTGTGGCAACAAACAGGTTTATGAGAATTTCTTTCAACATGTCCTGTAAATCTGTCATTGTGTGTCCTTAATTTCACACTCCGCATCTTTTTATTTAGTTCAAGCCGATTTTTTCCACGGCTGCAACGGCGGCGGTTCAAAGTTGAGCGCGGGCGGCGGTTCTTCCGGCAACAAATACCAAAGCGCCAAATACAAAAAGATGCCCGGAAATGCCGCGCTGAAAAGTGTCCCCAAAACCCAGACCACGCGCAGTTTCGATGATGGCAGATCAAAATGCTTCGCCAACCCACCGCAAACTCCGGCAAGCCGGCAATCATCGTGTGAACGGCAAAGTTTCATAATCTCACTGGGAGGGTCGCCGTGCCGGTGACCCATTATTTTGGGACGGCGACACGCTGTCCCTCCCAATTTTTATTTGCCTTTATCGTCGTCCTTGCTCATCGCCTTTTTGAGCGCGGGCACCTGCTCCAGCAATTTTTCAAACTTCACACCGGTCAGGCTCTCCAGCACCGGCGGCAACTGGCTGATGATGGTGGTCACGTCGCTGGTCAATTTGCTCGCGCCGCCGCCGGGACCGTTGCCGCTGTTGATGATGACGATCTTCTCGGTCTTGCTGAGCGGTTCGCTGATCTTGCCCGCCACTTCCGGCAGCACGCGCACAATCATTTCGATGACCGCCGCCTGGTTGTATTGTTTGAACGATTCGGCTTTTACACGCATTGCCTCGGCCGTCGCCTTGCCTTGCGCCTCAATGACGGCGGCTTCGGCCAGACCGCGCGCCTTGTTGGCATCGGCTTCGGCCAGACCGGTGGCCTTGACGACGTCGGCACCCGCAAAACCGGTCGCCTTCGTCGCGGACGCCGCACCGGCAGCTTCGGTTTCGAGCTGGAACTTCTTTGCGTTGGCCAGCGTCTCGACTTTGTAACGCTCGGCGTCGGCGGGCTTTTGCACCGTCGCTTCGAGTTCGCGCTGTTTGCGCAGGATTTCCTGCTGCTGTAGTTCAATCTGTTTCTGCTTCTCAATGATGCTGACCTGGACTTCTTCGGCCTTCACGAGCTGGCCGGTCTTGAATTTCTGCAAATCATAGGCGAGGTCGGCCTGCGCCTTTTGCACATTCACCGTTGCCTGATATTGCGCGACGTTGGATTGATAATCGCGTTGCGCCTCGGCGATTTTTGAATCGGCGGCGAACTGCGCTTCCTGCCCGGCCTGCTTCGCCTGCGCGGAGCGAATCTGCGAATCGCGGTCGGCCTCGGCCTGGGCGATGATGGCGTCGCGTTTGACCTGGGCGATGCGCGGTTTGCCGAGCGCGTCGAGATAACCCTGCCCGTCTCGGATGTCGCGGATGGTGAAGCTGATGATGTTCAGGCCCATGTTCGCCATGTCGCCGGCGGCCACTTCCTGGACTTTAGAGGCAAAGGCGTCGCGGTTCTGG
>JBEKJN010000124.1:0-7870 GCA_050011235.1 Verrucomicrobiota bacterium
GGCGAACAAGTGCCGTAAATCGTGATGCGTGATGCGTTTCACACCGACCAGCTTCGCGGCACGGTCTATGGACTTTTGACATTCAAAGACTTGCATCACGGTTTTGTCCGACGATTCTTTGGATCGCCCCGCGCGCATTTTTTCCAGCAGTTGTCGCAAACTACTGTTCAGCGGAATCCAACGGTCTTTGCCGTTCTTGGTAATGCGGGCATGAAGCAGTCCTTTCTCGAAATCTACATCGTTCCAGAGGACATGCCGCGCTTCGTCTATCCGCAGACCAGAGAAAGCCAGGAAACGAAACAGATTCGCGCAATCCTTCGCCTGTCCCGCGCCGGAAGTTTCAATGTGCGTCGCCATATCCTGAAATTGCGCCTGCGATGGCAGGTGTAATTCTTTTGGCTTCACCCGGCGGCGATCCACAAACTTGGCCGGATTGTCCACGCGGTAGCCATGTTCAACCGCAATCTCGAAAATGCGGCGCACGATGCCTAACGCCCCATTATAGCGCGTCGGGCTATACTCCTTGCCATAACGCGCCGCCCATTCATTGCAATCTTTCTGGTTGATTTTGGCGATGTCGGTCGAATACAACTCCGGCCACGATTTTTTCAAGGCGGTCAGCACTTCCTGCTTGTAAAGCTTGGTGCGCGGCTTGTTGTTGTGGCCATCTTCGATTTCCTTTTTAAACATTTCAATGATGGCCTCCCCATTGACGGATTGACCTTTATTGATGGCCAGCCGACGGTGATCTTGGAGAAAGTCGGAGAGCTTGAGCTTGGCAACGGTCAAGACGTGCGTCTCCAGTGAGCGGCGAATTAACTTGCCATTGACGCGGACGCGCCCAAAATAATTGCCGCTGGGTTTGTAGCGGATGAGGTTGGGATACGGGGTTTTGACCCATTCCACATCCGCCTTGCGCTTGGTTGGTGATGGTGATGTCGTTTTCATAGCTGAGAAACCATACCATATACAAATTGAGTATGCAAGCACCTAAAAATCCAGCGAGAATAACAGCATAAAATGCTTTATTTTCAATAGTTTAAGCCAATGTAGCTCAGCGGTAGAGCAACGGTTTCGTAAACCGTCGGTCGCCGGTTCAATCCCGGCCATTGGCTCCACTTTCTAATGCTTGGGCATCAGAGAGTTACGAAATCAGGGAGTCAAAGTTTCAGTGGAAGTTTCAGTAGCCGCACAACACGGCCACTATCCGAGACCAACTCGGCCACTACTCGCTAACGCAGCCGGATTGAATTGGTTCATGTTCATAACCATGAAAAATGACATGAAACAACGCTACCGTGCATTCCTCCGGCCTTGGGGTGTTTATTACTGCGAAGACCTCCAGACCGGCAAACAGGAAACCCTCAAAACCCGCGACAAGGCCGAAGCTTATCGTCTCGTCGCGGCCAGAAATGAAACCGCCGACGCGCCCGCGTTCAGTTTGCATCTGGCGCGCGTCTATTGGAAAGCCGGTGATCCCGCCGCCGCCAGCCGCACCTGGCAATGCGTGATGGATGAAATCCTGAAATTGAAAAGTGGCAATACGCGCCAGCGCTGGGTTACGGCCACCAAAGACAAAGCCTTTGACTCAATTCGGAATCTCGTCGTGATGGAAACGCGCCCGGAGCATTTTCTGCGCGCTTTGGAAAACGGAACGGTATGCACGAACATCTTTTTGCGACGGGTGCAAAACTTCGCCCTCGATATGTCATGGCTGCCGTGGCCGGTGTTGCCGAAAAAAGGCTGGCCGAAAATCCAGTTCAAAGACAAGCGCGGCATCACGCGCGCGGAGCATGAGAAGATTCTTGCCGGAGAGCAAAATTCCGAATGGCGGGCCTATTACAACTTGCTCTGGCATCTTGGCGGGTCGCAATCGGATGTCGCAAATCTGCACGCGGAGGACGTTGATTGGGAAATGAAGGTCATCAGCTTCAACCGCCTGAAGACGGGGACCGTTGTGCAACTTCATTTTGGCGCAGTGTTGGAGAACCTGCTCAGCGACCTTCCGGGCGAGGGTTTTCTTCTGCCGCGAATAGCGCCAATGAAAGAATCCGACCGGGCAAAGGCGTTCATGCGGCGTTGCAATCTGGCGGGCGTTTCCGGCGTATCGCTGCATAGCTACCGATACGCATGGGCAGAACGAGCCAAAACTTGCGGTTATCCCGAACGTTTTGCGATGCAAAATCTGGGACATAACAGCAAAGCGGTTGCTCGCACGTATGCAAAAAAGGCCAAAGTCATGCTCCCGTCACTGGAGGAATACGAACGAAAAATTACGCCGCTTGCGGCATGATTTTAACGCGAAGCCCAAGGCGCGGGCGGATGATTCTCCGCCCGCGCCTTTTGTCAGTCCTCCGCACCGACGTTTTGGGTTTGCAGGCGGGACGGTTGCCGTGTGTCCGTCGAGTCTTGCTTCCGACCATTTTTGTATCGCCAGTATTCCATGACCGCATCGGCGGCCTTGCTGTGCCACTTCTCGTCACGCTCCAAATCTTTCAACGCCGCCGTCAGAAAATGTTTCGGGCCGTTGTGCGCCGGATGCCCGAGCGGTTTCAACAAATTCTTGGCGATCAGAATCGGAACCTCATGAGCGGAAAAACCGAGCAGCCACGCCGCCTGTTCCGCCGTCACCCGTTCGGGAGGCGTCTTCAAATTCAAAAAGCGTTCCATGTCTTGGTTCATACGCCCTCCTCAAATTCTCATTCCCCCGCCGGTGGATTGGTTCAGCTTGCGCGTCTGCGAAATCGTTTCCTCATTCGTGACCGCTTGCCGGCAACGCTCCGAGAGCGACGCTACCAACTGCGCCGGACGATGATCGGGAAATTGCTCCCAAATCACCTTCTGCGCCGTGGCGACCTGGTTGCTGGCCATGAATTCCAGCGTGTGGCTTGCATTGGCATGGAAAGCCACCGCCAACTGGCGGGCATCATTTCCCTCCAGCGTAATCTCCGCGTTGCCGTTGGCCTTGGCGTAGGGCGATTCATCTCGAAATCGTTCAATCACCGCGAATTCGTTTTGCCTCTGGCACAGCAGGATGTTGCTCTGGCCGAGGTTCAACAGGGTTGAACGCACCTGCCAGACACCAAGCTGTGGAGTGCAAATCTCCTTTTCAGGTGAGGTGCTGACCGTGGCAGATTTTTCCAACTGCTTTTTCAATTCAGTCAGGGATTCAAATTCGCTGGCGATGGCGCTGAAGGCGGCGCGGTAGCCTTTGATTTCAGTTTCCGTGAAATGGCGAACAATATCACCCGGCACAGCGTATTCCCGTGGTTCACCATCCCACATCAATCCATGATAATAATAACGATCTCTTTTAATACCCAAACGGTTGTCGGGCAAAACGGTCTCCGATTTTTCCTGTGGCATGGCCAACGAATGAATTGGCAGCTTTGCGAAACGTTCCAGTTCGCTGATGGGAATTGCCATGATGCCCGACCGTAGCCTTGTAGGGGTGATGTCACCGGCTTGAATGCGCGAGAACAGGCTGAACTCGTGAAGCCCCAGGGCGAACGCGCATTGTTTGATCGTCGGGGCCTCTTGATCCGGCGCATTGTCTGTCATTTCCATAATTGTCCTTTCGTTTTTATTTCAACTTTAACCAAACCCAGGCGCGAGGGTTGTGATGAAATCATTACAACTTTTCAACACGCTGGGATTCAAAACCGACCTCCCAAGGCATGGCAAAGCCATGCCATTGGGAAGTGGGGGTCATCAAGCCGACCGCAAACCGGCGGTCAACTCTCGCCAGATAAGTCTCAATTGAGGGGCGCTTTCGCTATGCAGGCATTTGCCTGACCCATTATGGGATTAAGGGGCATCATCGAACCGGCTTCCGCCGGCTCTAGCCAAAAGAGAGAATCCAGACTTTCGTCCTGTCCCAATGTGACAATTAGCACAATCTGCTTGGAATGCAAGTGCAGGAGCGCCGCGACCACCGCCAGTTGCACTGCGGCTTCACGCGCGCTCGTCGCGGCGCAAAATGGGAAACGCATCTGTGTTCGGCTTCCGTCAGCGGCACGGCGAGGCAGTTGCGCTGCGTCTCCGTTCCCGCCGTCTCTCCGCCTTCGTTCCACTTTCCACTCGCCGAACCGCCGACCGAAGCACCGCAAGCATCGCTTCGTAGAATGGATAGATACGATGGATTGCATCATTTCACGTCAACACCGATGCAAAATGGATTCAAATCAGAAGCAATACCACTTGCCGAACAGAATTAACTTGATTAGATGAAAATCGCCCTTACACATGGCCGCCAGCAATGGCTGCTGAATCGTCAACGAATTCGATTTTCCCTCGAACCGACTGGGCCGAATTGATCAAGGCGGCGGATGCAGACCAGATGCCCCTTGACCGGCTCATACGTCTGTATTGGCAACCTTTGAGAATTTTCCTAGTGGCGACATTCCCCAGCTTGAAGGATCAAGCTGACACATTGCTTCAGGATTTTGCTGAGGACAAATTGCTCAAAGAGGGCTGGCTGCGAAAGGCGGATCAAAGCCGGGGTCGATTTCGTGATTTTCTGAAAACGAGTTTGCGAAATTTTGTCCTGAATCATTTGAGCCTTGTTGAAGTAAAGAACCCTCCGATTTCGCTGGAGGAATTGGAACAAGAACTGCCGGAACCTGAAGCAGCCTCGGAAGAATTTGATTTGGCTTGGGCACGCGCTGTGCTCGCCGAGACATTGCGGCGGATGGAGACAGATTGCAAAAATCCCGGCGAAGACCAGCCCCGGCGCGGCAATATTTGGGAAATGTTCCGCATTCGCCTGCTCGAACCCATTTTCAATGACGCGGCTGAAATGCCCTATGACCAATTGATTGACAGGTTCGGTTTGAAATCCCCGACAGATGCCTCCAATACGCTGTTGAGCGCCAAACGCATTTTCAAGGCGCATTTGAGCAAGGTGATTAAGGAATACGCGCGACAGGATGCCGCCATGGCAGTCGAGGTTCTGGCATTGGAAGATTTTCTCGTTCGATTGGCGAAACGGCGTTGAAAAAAGTGTGCAAGATTTTTGGAAGCGACCTGTAAGAGATAATAGAACTGTTATGTCTGAATTTGATTCTTCGGCGGCGGTGTTCAAAAGCCGCGCGAAAGAGCTGGCCGCATTGATGGCGACCGGCGAAGAACGCGCCAAGCTTTGGCGTCCCGACGAATTGGCAGCCATGTTCCGGCACCAAATGTCCGCGCCGATGCTGGTCGATTTGGGAGGTTTTGATGCGCGCACCGCGACAAAAATAAGAACCTTGAGTGAAGCCCAAGGCTTGCTGTTGAAGAGTTTTTCGGACCTTTTCCACCATCCAGCGCCGCCAATTGAACTTTTGGAACTGGTCAAGAATTTTGCCAAGTCGAACTTGGACCACCCTGAAAGCGGTCTGCCGGACGAAATTGCTTCTATGCTTTACTACACCAGCATTGCCGCCGCGTTGGTTCATCTCGACTCGCGGATTTCCCAACTGCCGGACGCCGACCTGCGGCGTGGTTTGCATTGGACGGAGGAGCAAGCCTGGCTTGATGAAAAAACGAAGGGTTTGCTTGCCCAAGCGTTGAAAAAATTGCCGGACGGCAAGGAGGCACCGAGCCATGAGTGAACAACAAAATCAACCAACCTCTGCGCCGCCCGTTTCCGTGTTCACGGGGCCGGTTGCCGAGTTGATTGCCCAGCGGATGCTCTTGCCGCCGTCACGACCGGGTTTGCTGGCCATTTTGGACCATTTTGAAATTCTGCGCGTCCTCGGCGGTGGGGGTATGGGCATTGTTCTGCTGGCGCGCGATTCGGATACCGGACAAGACGTTGCGATCAAACTCGTCAAATCCGACTTGGTGACCAATCAGCATGTCGTTCACCGTTTTCTCAAGGAGGCGGGGCATTTGAAGCGATTGCGGCACACGAACATCGTGCCAGTGCAGGAGATTTCAGACCGGGCGGAAGGCCCCTACTTCGTCATGCCCTATTTTGAAAAGGGCAGTCTGGCCAACCGGATCAAACCCGGACGACCCTTGGACACCGAGTCCATATTGGACATTGCCACGCAGGCTGCTGAAGGTTTGAGCTTCGCGCATCGCAGCGGCATTATTCATCGGGACATGAAACCAGCCAATATCCTGTTGACGGCTGATGACAAGGCTTGTCTGGCTGATTTTGGTCTGGCACGAACCATGTTCAACGACACGATTGTGGACGTGGAAAGCCGGCAACTGGAGGGAACCTCGCCTTACATGTCGCCTGCGATTGCAGCCGGTGACGCCGAAGATACACGCTGCGACATTTATTCCTTCGGAGCATTGCTCTACGAAATGTTGACCGGATATCCGCCTTACAAAGGGCGGGGCACAAAGGAAATCCTGGATCAAATTCTTGCGGGACCGCCCAAACCGATCATCAGCTTGAATCCCGCCGCTGATCACGGACTGGTCATCGTGGCTGAAAAGGCCATGGCAAGGGAACTACGCGACCGCTATGCCGATATGCGGGATGTCCTGAACGATTTGCAGCGCATAAAGGAAGGCAAACGGCCCATCGAACAACGCACAACCAAACGGGTTTTGCGCATTCCGAAAGTGATTTGGATTTTAACGTGCATTGCGGGAGTGGCTTTGTTGGGGTGGGCATTTTGGCGTGAACACACCCCAACTGTTTCAGTTCCGCCATATGTTACAAAACCTGTTCCTGCCCCGAACATTATCACTTTGGCTGGCCAAGTTGGGATTAGCGGCTTTGCCGACGGAGCCGGAACCCAAGCCCAATTTCATTTGCCCAACAATGTTGCCGTGGACAAAGCCGGAAATGTTTATGTTGCCGATACTGCCAACAACACGATTCGGAAAATTGCGCTGGATGGAACCGTGAGCACACTGGCTGGGGCTGCGGGAAGTCACGGCAGCGCCGACGGCACGGGCAGCAATGCGCGGTTCTGGGCTCCTTTTGGCATTGCGGTGGACGGTTCCGGCAATGTTTATGTGGCCGATACCGCCAACAACACGATTCGGAAAATCACGCCGACCGGCGTCGTGAGCACGTTGGCCGGCTTTGCGGGTCTTGCCGGCAATAAAGACGGTGCCGGCTCCAACGCGCGATTTCGCAATCCTTGGAGTGTGACGGTGGATAACTTGGGTAATGTCTTTGTAGCGGACATGAGCAATGACACCATTCGGAAGGTTACGCCAACCGGCAAGGTGACTACTTTGGCTGGCCAAGCCGGGATGAGTGGTAAAGCTGACGGTATCGGCAGCGTTGCGCGGTTCAATAATCCATTCGCTGTGGCAGCGGACAACACAGGCAATGTTTATGTTTCCGACAGTGGCAACAACACAATTCGCAAGATTATGCCTGGCCGAGTGGTGGTCACATTGGCCGGTTTGCCGGGATCCATTGGCAGCACCGATGCCAACGGAAGCGGCGCGCGTTTTTGCAATCCCCAAGGTCTGACGGTGGACGGCACAGGGAACATCTATGTGGCGGATACAGGCAACAACACCGTCAGAAAAATCTCTCCAATGGGAATGGTGACAACATTGCCGGAATCGGCTGGAGCTAATGCCACCGCAGACAATGCAAGCGGGAGCATCCGGTTGAATCATCCTGGTGGAGTGGTAGTAGATAGCTCAGGAAACATCTACGTAGCGGATACCAACAACCACTGCATCCGCAAAATAGCCCCTTCGCAACTAGCCAATCATTGAGGGCTAAATCCCACCAAAGGCCGGATCAAGCGCACCAGCACTCGCAGGCCAGTCCCCAAAAACTCCTAAATCTTCTGCAAGATTTCGTGGTGAGAACAGTAAGGGTGAGTGAGGCCATGTGGCTAACGCTGCATCCTCTGTGGAAAACATTAAAAAATTGAAACTTATGAAAACCAAACTGCTTCTC
>JBEKJN010000125.1:0-7869 GCA_050011235.1 Verrucomicrobiota bacterium
TCCTTCGGCTTCCATATTTTCAGGACGCGGGACCGGTCTGACTTCGGGAGCCATATTTTAAACCCCATGCGCGAGCCAATCTCCGCCAGACAACCTTGGATCTGAAACGACTCACGAACATCGCTATCTCCGGACTTTTCCGTTTCAATTCCTTCGTTATCTGTGGGAACCGTAACACTTACATCCTTGCCAGTAGTTTTGACCGTGTGTTCCCCTTTCCACAGCGCTCTCATTGCCGGGGAATAGCAAAAGGCCGATGCCGTCCGCGCCGAGCCGGCCAGACCGCAAGCATGGAGACCATCGAGCAGGATAGCATTTGAATCCACGATGAGCCGTCCGATTTTGGTCTGTTCCCAATCGAACGGCAGTTTCAGACCCAGGAAATTAATCAGCAACTTCCGGTGCTTGAGTGAAATTATACTGAGATTCTTAAAGGGATCGTAAGCCGCCAGAAAGGCACCAATTGCATTGCCACTTGGCCCGGTTAAATTGTTTTTCCGATCCTTGTTCTTTTCATAGAGTTTATCAATCAGTTCCGCTTTTTTGACGGGAGCCGTTTCCTCAAGAACTTTATTCAGCAGGTCTGAAAGTGTTTTGTCTTTGCGAAACTCATTGAACATTCTTCGCCAGGCACCCTGCGCCACCATCGCGCGTGCCACCGCTTCGGACTCCTTGGTGTTTCCCTTGCCGCTACAATCGAGGATGCGAATGACAGCGTCACAATCCTCATCGGACAAAGCATCTGATCCCGGCGCCATCACACGCTGCGTCCAAAACTTACGAAATGCTGTGCTTTGTTGCTGCCAAAGCGCATCTTTGGATGCGGCGTCATACTCTTTAAGGAAGTCCGGAATTAATCCGCTAAGTATATTAGTAGGCATAGGTTTTACGAATCGGAATGGAAGCAGACCGGTGATGAAGCGTCAATGGCGGTTTGGGTCTTGCGCCCGATGCCAGGCATGGAGCTGGCGATTGTAGATGCAGAGGCAATCTTCGACCTGTTCGGGTCGCAACCTCTGAAATGCGGGTGGAAATGCGGACATGGGGAGCTTGGCCCGCCAATCCCCAAGGCCCAAGGCTTTGGCGCCAACCCGCACCCCGGCGTGAAGATAAACCTGCTCGGGGCTTAATTTGAGGTAAGCGCCGAGACGGTGGGCTGTGTCGTAAATTGTCAAAATGCCAATGCCTCGAATCGGACGGAGCGCAGCGGCAACTTTTTCATAGAGTTCGGCAAAGGACCGGACATTGCTGTAATCCAACTTCAACAGGGCATCGCGTGCCTTGACGAGCACCAAGCCAGGAATCCGCCACTGGTGGGAGAAGCGACCGCCGTTAGGCAGCGCTGCCAGCGCGGCTTTGGTGATGGCATCGGGCAAAGTCTTTTGGATTTGATAGAAACGCAGATAGCGTGCTTCACCCTCTGCGTAATCATGCAGGTAGGCCGCGACAATTCCCTCCAGCGTCGGCGTGGCGTGGGAATCAGATTTGGCTGGTTGGCACGGATTCAATTCGATTTTAGGGATCTTTAATCGTCCTTGGACAGCTTGTGCTCGCAATAGCCACACATGCTACCGTCACTTAACTCACAAACAGGAATTTCATTGCCGCAAAATGAGCAGGTTGTTTCACAGCTTTCTCCGCAAAGCACGCAACGGTTCTCTGCGACGATATATCCATCTTCAAAGCAGTGCGGGCACATGATGTAGGCCGGGTTGCCACCATCCTTATAGGCATAATGGTTTTCCCCGGCCAAATTTTCCCGGATTGCTCTGAGCGCATAATATTCAAACTTCTCCTCTTCGCCGCACGAGCGACAACGGAGGTTCGTCTCTTTATTTTTTCCGGTTGGCAGCAGGAGTGGTGATCCGCACTCTGAGCAGCGCAGTTCTGAAATAGCCTCGGCTAAAGTATTTGATTCCCAATCAATTTCTTCGAGGGCCTTAGTGCATGCCTCGCGCTCCTTTTCGGCAACTTCGGAAACCGCCAGCATTTTTTTCCAAGCCAGCTCTCCCAGCAATTCCTGCGGGTCATCTTGCAACTCGTCGCTGATAAAATCCCGAATGATCAAAAATGTATTCGAAATCATTGACCGCATCGTGTCTGGATTGACGGTGGTAAAATAATGTTCGATTTCGTTGCGAAGCCTGCTGATGTCGTCGAAGCGTTTCCAATCAGTCTTGATTCCTAAATTCTCAAAACGTTCACGAATCTGTTTCACATCAGCCGTTTTCTTGCCGACGCCTACGGAAACGACCTTTCCGTCCGGTGTTTTTCGGAATTCACTTCTAGCCATCAAAAGAATCTCACAGCTATCTGGTGGCGACACCTGCCGCAATTTTTCCTTAAATAGCAGCAAGATTCCCGCGTGCAGGTTGCGGACCGCCGACAACATTCGCCCTTTTTGCGGTGAATCATAATCTTCAAGTGCCAGATGGATTGAAATGATAGCGTTATTTAACAGTTTCATGGATTGATTCGTAATTGGGGATGTAGGCGCGGAGCAGAGATTTGAACAGCTTGCCGTGGTTCGGGACTTTCAGGTGCAGCAGTTCATGGACGATGACGTATTCGCGGAACGCCGGGGGCTGCGCCAGAACTTCCGTGCTGAATGACACCGTGCCGCGCCTGGAGCAGGATGCCCACTTGCGCCGCATCCGCTGCAAGCGCAACTGGCGCGGCCGGACGCGGATGCGCCCTGCCCAGTGCATGACATGAGTCTTGAAAGCGGCGACGGACGCCGGGTTGGGTGATTTGGATTTCATCGCGTGCGGACTTTGATGAGGCGGTCGGCAATCTCGACCATCTTTTTCCCCTGCACCACCGGCAGCAACACCTTGTAAAGTTCCGCCTTCAACTGCCGCATTTGCTCGGCGTTTGAATCGAAATTCGGGAAGCGGTTGAACGGCACGGCGAGCGCGATGGCCAGATTTTTGGGATCTTTGTATATGTGCCGCTTCAATTCCCAATAGAGGGTGAAGGTGGCATCGTTCAGGCCGCTGTCTTTTTTGGCCTGCGCGGCCTCAATGGACTCGGCGGCTAGCAATTCCAATTGCTGCCGCGCCTGCTCGGTCGTGACCTGGCGCTCGTCAAACTGCTCACGGATGACATCGGCGCGCTCGCCGATGGAAATCAGATAGGGCGCAACCGAGCCTTTCTCCTGGATGGTGGCCTCAATGCTTTTGACGAGATTGATGACCTTGTTGGTGTCGGACGACTGACTCTGGCGGAGCTTTTCCAGCATCTTTTCATCAATGACGACCGCCTTGCTCAATTTGTCCAGGCCGGCGTAGGACGATTCGCGGCGGATCAACAACTCCGTCTTTTTTGCCACGTCGCCAAGAAAAGTGGTTTTTGCGCCGTAGGCGTTGCGGACGACTTCGTAAAGTTCGGCAAGGCGGCGATAATCCTGCAAGAAGTCGCGCAATTTTTCATCGGGCGAGAGGATTTCGTAAAGGTTTTCAAGCTCCTTGAAAAACTTGTAAAACGCCTCGCGTTTCTTTTTGTCCTCGAACGCATCCACGGCGCGCTCGACGGCTTTGTCATCCATCTTGCCGGTGGCGAGCGCGATGTAAGGCTTGGCCGGCCCGGCCATGCGCTGGAAGAAATCGGCAAACAGCACGTCGAGATTTTCAACCACGCCGGAAACCTCCTGCGAATCGAACGCCAGCGCCTTTTTCAATTTGCCCAGGATGCCAACGAAGTCCACGACGAGGCCGCACGGTTTTTCGCGGATACCGCCGTCGGCGTTGGTTTCCTCATACGGCCGGTTGACGCGGGCGATGGCCTGCAAGAGCACATGGTCGCGCATGGGCTTGTCCAGATACATGCAATAGAGAATCGGCGCGTCATAGCCGGTGAGCAATTTATCCGTGACGATTAGGATTTGCGGCTCCTTGCCGGGTTTGGGGAATTGTTTGCGTGCGGTTTCCTCGGCATCCTCGCTCAACTGGTATTTGGCGACGATGGGGACTTTTTCCGAATCGTTGTGGACGTGGATATACACCGGCGCAGAAAACTCCGGCGGCAAATGCTTATCGAGTTCCCTTTTGTAGAGGGCGCACGCCTCGCGATCCACGGCGACGAGAAACGCCTTGTAACCCAGCGGCTGGACGTTCTTTTTGAAATGGTCGGCGACAAATTTGGCGACCGCCGGCACACGCTTGTCGGATTTCAGGAATGCCTTCAATTTGACCGCCCGGTCCAAAACCCGGTTCAAGTCCTCAACATCAGTGACGCCCTCGGCCTCGGCGATTTTCAAAAATTCCGCCTCCAGCATTTCCTCCGGCAGGCAGATTTCGTTTGGCGCGTGGGTATAACGCAGTTTCAAGGTGGTCTTGTCCTCGACGGATTCCTTGATGGAATACTTGTCGAGGTAGCCCTGGTCATCCTCCTTGCCGAACACCTTGAACGTGCCTTTGCCGTAGGCGGTCTGGTCAATAGGCGTGCCGGTGAAACCGATGAGCGTGGCCTTGGGCAACGCGGCCATGAGGAACGTGCCGAGATCGCCACCGGTGGAGCGGTGGGCCTCGTCAATCAGGCAATAGACATTGGTGCGGGTGGAAAGATTTTTGTCGGCGTCGTCGAACTTGTGAATCATCGTGACGATGAGGCCGCGAAAATCCGCCCTCAATAATTCAACCAACCGGGCCTTGCTGTTGGCGTGTTCAATCTTGATGTCCTTGGTCTGCAGCTCGCCAAGCAGCCGGGCCACCCAGCCAACGAGCTGGCCTTCCAGTTCGTTGCGGTCAATGACGAGAATGACGGTGGCTTTGCCGAAAACATCCTGCCGCTCCAGGATGAGCCGGGCAGCGGTAATCATCGTGAACGTCTTGCCCGATCCCTGCGTGTGCCAGACAAGGCCGGTTTTTTTATTTTCGTCGGCACAGCGCGCCATGACTTTGACGGTGGCGCGCGTCTGATGCTGGCGCAGGACGGTTTTTTGCAGTTCGTCATCCTTGACGTAAAACAGAATCCACTCCTTGAGCATTTCCAACATGCGAAGCGGGGCGAAGAAAGTTTTGACCTTCTCCTCGTAATTCATTTTGTCGAGGTGCTTCCACGGGAAAATGTTTTTGCGGTCGAGATTCCACGTCACGCCGTAGAAGAATTCGACAATCTGCGTGAAGTCGAACACCTGCGGCAACGTCACCATTTCCGGCGTCTCCTTGTGATAACGCCGGATTTGAATCAGAGCCTCCTCCATCGCGTTGTGTTTTTTGGCGCTCTTGCATTCCACGACGGCGACGGGGATGCCGTTGATCAGGAATACATCATCGGCGCGGTTGGTGTGGCTACCGTTGGTGTATTGCCATTCCTCGGTGACATGGAAATCATTGGCAGTGGCGCCCTTTTCGCCGAACTCAATCAATTTCACATTGCGCTGGCGTTTCTCGGCCTCGACAAAGACCGACCGCTCACCTCGTAGCCAGGCGAGAATTTCCGAATTGCCCTCGATGTTGCTCCGCACGGATTCGAGCCGGTGGATGACGTCATCGGCCAGTTCCGGCGTGATGAATTCAGAATTGAGGGCTTGAAGCTTCTGCTTGAGGAGGTCGTAAAAAAACAGGCCGGACTCACCGCGCCGGAGCGTGGTGGCCTGTTCCTGGGGCACGATGGTCCAGCCAGCATCATGGGCGTAGCGCGTGAGCGGATGCTGGACGGTGACGGATTCAGTTCCAAGATTGGCGGCCATAGCTTTATGAATTAGACGGGAATGATTCCAACGAAACGAATTTTATATTCTGAGTTCGAGCTACAACGCGACTCACGGCGATTTCTGGCAATTTCAGGTCGCGCAAAAAACATATTTCCAGCAGCGCCTTCATCTGAATCCGAATTTTCGTCAATGATGTGATTTCGGGAACCTTTTTACGGCGGCGCAATTCCTCATCAAAATGGGTCAGATAATTCCGGGTATGGCGAATGGTCTTCGCAAACGCCGCCGAATCAGGAATGAAACTGGCAACTTCTTTGTGGTGGGTGCCAATGAGTTCATCCAGCCGCTGTGCGAGAGTCTTTTGATTGGCATGGCAAAGTTTTTTTTGCAGCCAAGTTTTTTCCGTATCCTCGGCAACACCCGCAAGGATTGCATCCACGCGGTGGCGAAAATCTTCCGTCTTTTGGACGGCTGATTCATACCGTGGCGACCGGCTGTGATATGCCTCAAGCGCCTGCGCGAGCAGGAGAAATTTTGTGGTGACGGGCATTTCTGTATTCCAGCAAGCGCTAAAATAGAGATCAAAGATTGGCTCCATTTCAGAATGGTAGGCAAACCAACTGGCGACGATTTCAGGAAACCGATCAGCAATTTCCAAATAATCCACGAGCCTGCGCCCATACGAAAGCTCGCGCTTTGCCGAGGCCGGGTCCAGGGTGCTGTTGATCAATTTATTTTTCGAGAACTGACCGCCCGCAAATTCAATCTCATCTATGAATACTTCCGAACCGGTAAAGAACGTTAGCATCTGACGGAAGACATGGACGTATTTTGCGCGAATTTCAGTCACTGGCCTTGGTTTCGGAAAGTTAAAGTGAGCCGAGTGTCGTTGCGTAAGGTGCAGCTCGCCGATTCCTAGCTGGTGCGTATATCCGCAGGTGATGACGATTTGTTCGTCGTCAGGTAGCGGCACCTCAATTCCTGGTATCGGCCCTTGGGTAAATACCATGCATTCCGAATCATGTTGCGACTTTATGGTCGAACGCCGCAACCATTGGTCCAAGATCGAATAGTCGGCACGAACCGTCTGACTGGTGATTTCATTCCACTTGCCGAAATGTCCTCCGACGATGCCAAGGAGCGGCCGAATGCGATAGGAGTCAAGCCCGTCGGTATAACTGGACTCCGCGCCCATACAACCGAGCAAGGTAATTGGCTGCCCCTGGCTCTCGATACCGTGGATAGTTTCCGGGCAATTAAAATTCCCGAACGGCCTGCGTATTGCCCCGTCCTCCAAGTTCCGGGGTATTTTGACCTCCAGACTGAGTCCCGATTCAGGCTCTACGCGCAATGTGCCATAAGCAGCGGCCTGATCGTCACCGAAAATATACCATTGACCCTCGATCAATCGGGGATCTTTCATGGCACCACCTCGCTGGTGTCTATGTCGAGTTTATCTACGCGGATTTGGGCGGTCATCAGTTGGTTGAGCAAGGTCTGGAACAAATCCGACAACGCGGCGCGCTTGCGCTCGTGGACAGAAATATTCCGGTCAATGGTTTGCAGAATGTTCGCGATTTCCATCTGTTCGTCCGGGTCTGCCTGTGGGACTTTGAACGAACCAACCAGTTCCGCGTTTAGATTTTGCTGCTGTGCACCGTGGGAAAAACTGCGCAACCGGTCGTAGCTGAACGTGAGATAATAATACAGGAAAAGCGTTTTGATTTTGTCGTTGGTTGGGATGATTCCCGCACAGGCTTGGTTTGTGGCAGCGTCAATTTCAAGAATAGCAACCTTTCCGCGTGTGATGCCCTGACCATACATCGCAATCAGCAGCGCGCCTTTTGGCAAAATCTTCGCGGCAGAATTTTCAAGACCGAGTGGCGTGATTTTTTCTTCGGTTTTATTGATGACGCAATAATCCACCTCGCCAGTCTTCACCCACGGAATTGTTCCGCCCGTCCAAAACTCTTTGACGCCTCGCGAGGGTGTGCCGCCAGCGATGAGTTTTGCATTTGCCCGGATCGGGTGCATTGTCCAACTCTTTGGGATTGCCCCGTCATCCGTCTCTTTTTGAGGTTCGTTGCGGAGGCCGTGGGTGAAAAGCTGGCGCATCGCGGATTGCTTCAACTCGGTGGCAGTGGCGACCAGTTTTTCTTCCACTTCAATCGCGCGCTGAACTTTCCACAGCACCGCCGCAACCTTTTCCTGCT
>JBEKJN010000126.1:0-7843 GCA_050011235.1 Verrucomicrobiota bacterium
CCGGCCAAGTAAAAGCACCGTGTCATTAACCACCTTTGCCGATTGCGTTTCAGCCCGAAGTGCCCACTCCAATGAGTATCCCTCCACATCATATACTGGCGGGCGCTCCCAATCCACGGAGACGATTGATGGCATTCCCTGTTCCGTGCGCTCACTGTTTTGCATCTCACTGCGCTTCTGCACGGCCTTCAAAACCGCCGCCGGATCTATGCGTTCTTTATCCGCATTCTTCACATAACCAACGTCCGTGAACGTCAAAACAACCCACCATTTCCCAGAATCGGGAGCCAAGATGCCAATCAGACCATCAGGAATGGGATTTTTCATCCGCTCAAGAAGAATCCGCGCCCCCGCTTTATCCGTCAGGCGATAACCCTGAGGCACTTCGATATTCGCAAGCGTCCCCAAGCTCGCCTTCTTTGGACCGACAATCCAGCCGACCTCTTGCGATGGCATAACTGGACTTAGAGAGAGTTGATCTCCCCAACACGGCTCACTCAAAAAAACAGCCAAGACAGGCAAAATGCAAAAAATAGCTGGATGTTTCCGCCATTTAGAATTACTCGGAAGGCAGGCATTCATATTTACAACTTGTACAACTTACCCCACTAGATTTAATCAGTGTCCAAGTTTCAAACAAAATCTGTCCAAAGTCAATACGTTTTTCGCGTGTCTCGAATAATTAACATAATTGTCAAATTGGTTTGAGTCATGTAACTAACTTATCCATAGTTACTTACAAATCAAAATTCCCTTGGGACTTATAATTTTATTTCCGGCGCTGGCGTTTGACCTTGAGTTGAATCGCGGCGTGAGTGAGCGCAGCATGAACCCGCGCGGCTTCCTCATCGCTAACTTTCTCGGCCAGACGGACTTCGGCACGCCGGCGGGCTTCCTCGGCCTTCACCTCGTCAATGTTGTCGGCACTGATGGCCATGTCGGTGAGAATCGAAACGCGATCACCGCTGACCTGCACGAAACCATCACCTACCGCGAGGAAAAAGGTTTCCTTTCCTTTGTTCACGATGATTTCGCCTGCGACGAGCTGCGTCATCAACGGCATGTGCTGCGGCAAAATACCCATCTCGCCCTCTGAACCGGTGAGCGTGATCATGTCCACGTCGTCCGAGAAGACTTTCGCCTCCGGCGTGACGATTTCGAGTTTGATAGTCGTGGCCATTTTTGATTCAGCGCGCTGCGGAGAGCGCGCCCTGCCGAATTATTCTTTAATCTCTTCGATTCCACCCTTCATGTAGAAATTCTGCTCCGGCACGTCGTCGTGTTTGCCGTCGAGAATTTCCTTGAAGCCGCGGACGGTTTCCGCCACCGGCACTTGTTTGCCGGAACGACCGGTGAACACTTCCGCCACTAAGAACGGTTGACTGAGAAAGCGCTGGATTTTGCGCGCGCGATACACGGTGAGCTTGTCGTCGGGCGAAAGCTCATCCATGCCCAGAATCGCGATGATGTCCTGCAAATCCTTGTAACGTTGGAGCACGCGCTGCACGCCGCGCGCCACTTCGTAATGTTCCTGCCCGACGATGTCCGGTGTGAGCGCGCGCGAAGTCGAAGAGAGCGGATCCACGGCGGGATAAATTCCCAACTCGGCAATGGAACGTTCCAAAACAATGGTCGCGTCCAAGTGTGCGAAGGTCGTGGCCGGCGCAGGATCGGTCAGGTCGTCGGCAGGCACATAAACCGCCTGGAACGACGTGATGGAACCTTTTTTCGTCGAAGTGATGCGTTCCTGCAAATCGCCCATTTCGGCGGCGAGCGTCGGCTGGTAACCGACGGCGCTGGGTGTGCGGCCCAGCAACGCCGACACTTCCGAACCCGCCTGCGAAAAGCGGAAAATGTTGTCAATGAACAGCAGCACGTCCTGGTTTTTCTCGTCGCGGAAATATTCCGTGAGGGCGAGGCCGGACAATGCCACGCGGAGACGCGCGCCCGGTGGTTCGTTCATCTGGCCGTAAACCAGCGCAATCTTTGAGGCGCCGAGGTTGTCCTGCTTGATGACGCCGGCCTCGGACATTTCGTGATAAAGGTCGTTGCCTTCGCGCGTGCGTTCGCCCACGCCGGCGAACACGGAGACGCTGCCGTGCATCTTGGCGATGTTGTTGATCAATTCCATGATGACGACGGTCTTGCCGACGCCCGCGCCGCCGAACGCGCCGACCTTGCCGCCTTTCAGGAACGGGCAAATCAAGTCAATGACCTTGATGCCGGTCGTCAAAATTTGCGGGCTGGTGGATTGCTCGGCCAGCGTCGGCGCGGGACGATGAATCGGATAATATTTTTCGGCCTTGACCGGCCCGCGTTCATCCACCGGTTCACCGACGACGTTGAACACGCGGCCCATCACCCCATCGCCGACGGGCATGGAAATCGGCCCGCCCGTGTCCACGACCTCGTAACCACGCTTCATGCCTTCGGTGGAACCCATGCAAACGCAGCGCGCCCAGCCGTCGCCGAGGTGCTGCTCAATTTCGAGAGTCTGTTTCGCGTGGCCCTGACCGGGCACGTCGAACTCGATCGTGAGCGCATTGTAGATGGCAGGCATCTCGCCCGGGAACTCCACGTCCACGACTGGCCCGATGATTTGAACGATCTTGCCTTTGTTCATGTTCTAAAAATCTTTAGTTTAAAATTTCGAGTTCAGGCCACGGCCATTTGGGCGGTGGCAATTTCCAGCAGTTCTTTCGTGATGTTCGCCTGACGCAGCTTGTTATATTCGAGTGTGAGGTCCTTGATGAGTTGCATGGCGTTTTCGGTGGCACTTTTCATGGCCACCAGTTTGGCGCTATATTCGCTCGCCCGCGCCTCCAGCAAAATTTGATAAACTTTGAAATTCAAGCTGTGCGGCAGCAACTCGCCCAGCACGGTGGTTTCGTCCGGCTCAAACTCAAAAGTATCCGTCGTCGCGCCGCGCGCCGGCAGTTCCTCCGGTTGCCCCTGGCCGGAGGCGCCGGCGGTGACGGCCTGGATTTTTCCGACCGGCAGGAACGGCAGGGTTTCCGGCCGCTGGGTCAAAGTGGAAACGAACCTGGTGAACAAAATGTCCACGGCGCCCACTTCGCCCGTGACGAACAAACCCTGCACAAATTTGGAAATGGCCCGCGCCTCGCCGAATTGCGGCGTGTCCTTGTAGGTGAACTCGGCGGCGAGTTGCCGCTTGGTGCGCGCAACGAACTGCGCCGCCTTGCGCCCGGTAGCGATGAAGACCGTCGAGTTTTTGTCAAACTTGGCCGCCTCGCGGAATAAATTGCTGTTCAACGCGCCGCACAAACCCTTGTCGGTGCTGACGAGGATGACCGCGCGTTTATTGACCAAACGCGTCTCCATCAACGGATGTTTGAACGCGGCGATGCGGGGCGCCGCTTCCGCGAGCACCTGATTCATCAGGTCGGCATACGGCCGGCCGGCCAGCGCGGCCTGCTGGGCCTTGCGCATCTTGGCCGCCGCCACCATTTGCATCGCCTTGGTGATTTGGGCGGTGTTCTTGACCGACTTGATGCGTCGGCGGATGTCGCGGGTGGTGGGCATGGGTTAGTGATACGTCTGCTTGAAATCCGTCACGGCCCTCTTCAAATCACCGGCGATTGCGTCACTCAACGCCTTTTCCCTGGCGATGCGCGCCAGCAAATCCGTTTTCCGGCTGGTCATGTAATCCGTGAGCTTCGCCTGGAAATCCTTGATCTTGTCCACCGGCACGTCGTCCACGAAACCATTTTGCGCCGCCCACAACACCACCACCTGTACTTCCACCGGCATCGGGTTGTATTGAATCTGCTTGAACAATTCGACGATGCGTTTGCCGCGTTCGAGCTGCGCCTGCGTTTTGGTGTCGAGGTCGGAACCGAACTGCGCGAACGCCGCCAACTCGCGGAATTGCGCCAGGTCGCCCTTGATGCGGCCGGCGACCTGTTTCATCGCCTTGACCTGCGCCGTCGAACCGACGCGCGATACGGACAAGCCGACGGAGATTGCCGGACGCACGCCCTGATAAAACAAATCCGTTTCCAGGTAAATCTGGCCGTCGGTGATGGAAATCACGTTCGTCGGAATGTAGGCCGAAACGTCGCCCGCCTGCGTCTCGATGATGGGCAGCGCCGTCAGCGAGCCGTTGCCATTTTTCTCGTTCAGGCGCGCGGCGCGTTCGAGCAACCGGCTGTGGAGATAAAACACGTCGCCCGGATATGCCTCGCGGCCCGACGGACGCTTCAGCACGAGTGAAACCTGGCGATACGCAACGGCGTGCTTCGACAAATCGTCGTAAATGATCAGCGCGTCCATGCCGTTGTCCATGAACCATTCGCCCATCGCCGCGCCGGCGAACGGCACGAGATACTGGTTCGTGGCCGAATCGGCCGCCGCCGCCACCACGACAATCGTGTAAGGCAACGCGCGCGCTTCATCCAGCACCGCAATGGTGCGCGCCACGTCCGATTGTTTCTGACCGATGGCGACGTAAATGCAATATAGCGGGCGGTAATCCTTGTCGCCGGCCTGCTGCGCCGCGAGGTTGAGCCGCGCATTGTTGATGATGGTGTCAACCCCGATGGTCGTTTTGCCGGTCGAACGGTCGCCGATGATCAATTCGCGCTGGCCGCGGCCAATGGGAATCATCGCGTCAATGGCCATGATCCCGGTCTGGACCGGCTGGCTGACCGAACGGCGCTTGATGATGCCGGGCGCAATTTTTTCCACCGGATATTCCGTCGCCGACTTGACCGGGCCTTTGCCATCGAGCGGCTGGCCAAGCGCGTTGACGACACGGCCCAGTAATTCCCTGCCGACGGGCACCTGCAACAATTTGCCGGTCGTGCGGACTTCGTCGCCTTCCTTGATCTTGGTAAAATCGCCCAGGATGATCGCTCCGACTTCGGTTTCCTCAAGGTTCAGCGCCAGGCCGGTGATGCCTTTGCCGAAGTCGAGCATCTCGTTGAGCATCGTGTCGGTCAGGCCCTCGATCTTGGCCACGCCGTCGCCGATTTCGCGCACGACGCCGACGTTCTGCTTTGCCGTGGCCAGTTTTGCGCCGGTGATTTGGGCTTCAATTTCCTGCAACAAGTCGCTCATACATTCTCAATCCGGTTTCGCTTTGATTAAAATTGTCGTGCCAGCGCGTTCAACCGCGCCCGCACGCTGCCGTCATAAAGGTCGCTGCCCGCCTGAATCCGCAGACCGCCGATCAATGCCGGATTCTGGACGAATGAAACGCTCATTCCCGCTCCGTAAATATTTTCCAGTTGCTTCGTCACTTTCGCCTTCAAATCAGGTGGCAACGGCGCCGTACTTTCCACGCGCGCGGTTCGCCTTTCCAAATCCAGCTTCACGAGCCGCTGCAGGCGCGACAAAATTTCGAGATAGCCGCGCGGCGTTCGTGCCAGCACCAGCGCTACGGCTTGCCGAACGCGGCCCTCGTCCAAAAGGCCGTTGATCAGGCAACTGCGAAACAGCTCCCGGGCGTTGCGTTGCGCCTGCTTGGAAATTTTCATGCCACGCTTCGCTTAATTTGGAATTTCAAATTTGAAATTTGAAATTTTCATGCGGCCAATTGCTTCGCCGTCTCCTCCGCCAGCCGCCGCTGATCGTCCGGCGTCAGGACTTTGCCGGTGACGGTCGCGGTGGTTTGCACGACAAGCCGTCCGACTTCCCTTTTCAATTCCGCCAGCATCCGCGCGTGGTCCTGCGCGGCGGCTTCACGCGCCTTGGCCATGATTTGTTCGGCGGCAGCGATGGCTTTTTGCGTTTCCATCTCGCGTACGCGGGCGGCGGCGTTTCGTCCCTCTTCGATCATCTGGTTGGCCACGTCGCCCGCCTGGGCCAGGACGCGTTTGCGTTCGGCTTCGGTGTGCGCGAGTTCCGCCTTGATTTTCTCGGCGTTGGCGAGGCCTTCGGCGATTTTCTGCCGCCGCGCTTCAAGCATATTGAAGACGGGCCGGTAGGCGAACCGCCATAGCACGAAAAAGACGACGGAAAAACTGATCGTCTGCGCGAGCAAAATTTTCCATTGAATGCCGAGTTCGCTCATAAAGCGTTTATTTGACGACGAGCCACGCGATGACCGCCCATCCTTCGGCCAACGCCATGCCGACGAACATGAACGTCAGGATTCTGCCGAACATTCCGGGGTTGCGGCTCATGGCGATGACGCCACCGGCCGTAGCAATGCCAATACCAATGGCCGCGCCGCCGAAGGCGAGACCGATATGAATGTTACCGACTGTTTCTGCTAGCATCATAACATTTTTTTCTGTTGAGTTTTGGTTGTCGCCCCGGCATTCGTTGCCGGAGCAAATTCAAAAAAATTTAATGGCCGTGTTCCTCGTCCGAATGCGTGCAAAGCGTTCCGACAAACGCCACAACCAGCATCGCAAACACAAACGCCTGCACCACGCAGACGAACGTTTCGTAAAAATAAACGAATATCGAAAGGCCGATGGCCTCTATCATTGATTTACTGTGAAACACCATGTCCAGTATGGTTTCACCGGCAAAAATGTTTCCGTAAAGCCGCATCGCCAACGCAACTGGCCGCGCGAAAGTAACAGAAAGCAATTCCATCGCGCCAATGAAAAGGAACAGGAGAAAAAACAGAGGATACGCCCATTTATTCGCTTCCATTTTCACGCCGAAAATATGTTTGACCAGTCCCCAAACGCCGTTGTAACGCACCGCCCAATAAATGCTCATCACCAGAAAAATTCCAGCCATCACCACCGTGAGATTCGCATCGGTTGTCGGCGGGCGGAAAAAGGGTCTATCTACATGATCAATCGCAAATGGCAACGAGCTGTTTGGATTTGGCGTTCCAAAACCGATGCTGCCGACGCCGGGAACCAAATCCACAAGATTCGACATGACGATGAAAATAAAAAATGTCGTCGCAAACGGAAAAACCCAGCGCGCGACCCGTTTGTCCAAAATATTGCCCATCAAACCTTCCCAGCCCTCGATCAGCGTTTCCATCACGTTTTGGCCGCCGGTGGGAATCTCCTTCACCCTCCAAGTCGTCAGCCGGACAATGACCAGGATCAGCGCCGCCACAATCCAGGTGCAGACCATTGAATTTGTGACGGGAAGCGAAATTTGTTTCGGCCACCAAGCGGCAAAAATCGAAGGAACGTTTTTTTCAGGCGACGGCCCAATATAAAAAAGAGCCGGCGCGGCTTGTGGAATGGCTTCTTGCGCCGCTTCCGCTTCGGCCGGCGCGGGCGCCGTGGTCGGCGCAGAAATGCCTTGCGCCGGTTGAACGGCAGGAGCTGGCGTCGCCGACGTCTGCGCCTTCAAACTCGCCGCCGCCAACATCGCCAGCAAGCCGCAGGCAAAAATGACTTTTATCAACCGCATTGGGCTCAAAAAAAACCGCCTCAGACGACACAACTTCCGTCAATCCGACATTGCGTCTGAAGCTGGGAAATCTTGCCCATCGTGAAAAAATTCACAAGCCCTTTTTTGGCGAAAATTCGCCAAAATCACCTCGCTTTCTTCAAAACAACTTGTTGTGCCCAATCCTGCCGCAACTTTTCCGGCGTTTTTCCCTGCCCGCGCAGTGCGCGCAAACTCAGGGCATCGTGCCGTTTGGCCAGCCGTTTACCCTTTTCATCCCGTATCAATGCGCAGTGAAAAAACTCCGGCGCCAGCAAACCGAGCGCACGGTAAAGCAACAACTGCCGCGCCGTGCTCACCAGCAAATCCGTTCCGCGCACAACTTCGGTGATTTGCATTGCCGCGTCGTCAACCACACAGGCGAGTTGATAAGCCGGAACATCATCGTGCCGCCACACCACGAAATCGCCAAAATCCTTCCCCGCCACAAATGTTTGCGGGCCGCAATTCC
>JBEKJN010000127.1:0-7839 GCA_050011235.1 Verrucomicrobiota bacterium
AGGACATACCATTTGCTCCCGTCACGGCTGAAGGCGCAAATCGCCGCTGTGAATTTTCTCGTCGCGCCGTTCGCGGTGCGAAGCTTCAACTCGGTGGTGGGTGCCGGCGATTGCTCCCAGCGCACGAAATAATCCTCCGGCGTGCAGCCGTTTTCCGGCGACCAAATCGCCGACAACGCCGGTGCTTCGCCGGCCAGCACGTTGCCAAACGTGGCCGTCGCCGCCGCGTTCGCGCGCAGCACCACGCTGCCCGCGTTCAACAGCAGTGCCGGCCAGGCCGCACTCTCCAGACCAAATACAACTTCAGGCTTCATTCAAAATCGCAAAAACAAGGCAACCTACAGTTCCTCCGGGAAATTTCAAGGAACGATGACGAATGCCCGCGGCAAAAGTTCGCGCACGGAAAATTCCCGGGTTTTTTTCAAATCACGGCTGTCCGCAACCAACACCTTCGCGTCCGGCGCATACTCGGCCAGCAGTTGACGGCACGCACCGCAAGGCATCGGCCCGCCCGGCGCGCGCGCCACGACCGCCACCGCGACAAAATTCTTCTTCCCGCTGGTCAATGCCTTGAACAGGGCCACGCGCTCCGCACAGCAGGTCAAACCGTAGCTCGCGCTCTCGACATTCGCGCCGCTGATGATTTCGCCCGATTTCGTGAGCAGCGCCGCGCCGACCTTGAATTTGGAATACGGGGCGACCGAACCTTCGCGCGCCTTCGCCGCCGCGTGAATTAATTTTTGGGAGGGAAGGCGTGTCGCCGTCCTTGAAATTTTATTTTTTATTTTGCTCATAAGGCAAGGTCAGGGTCGCCGACACGGCACCCCCCCCCGAATAAAATTCTGCAAAATGTTTCAGCAATTCCGCTGCCGCGACTTTCACCCGTTCGGCCGTCTCCAGCACCTCGGCATGGGACAATTTTTTCCCGCCGCGCCCGGCGGCCAGATTAGTAACACACGAAACGGCCACGACGTTCAATCCGCATTGCCGCGCCACCATCGCCTCCGGCACGGTGCTCATCCCGACCGCGTCCGCGCCGAGCGCGGCGAACGCGCGGATTTCCGCCGGCGTTTCGTAACTTGGCCCGCAAACGGCGACGTAAACCCCCGAATGCAGTTTCATTTTACCCGCGCGCGCGGCTTTGAGCAACAGCGCGTTCAACTTCGTGTCATAAACCTGCGTCAGGTCCACGAACCGTGGCAGCCCCGGCACGGAAGCGCCACGCAACGGATTGGTTCCCATGAAATTGAGGTGGTCGGCCAGCATCATGAAATCGCCGGGGCGAAATTTTTGGTTGATGCCCCCTGCCGCGTTCGTCAGCAACAAATCACGGATGCCGAAGGCCGCGAGCGCGCGGATGGCAAACGTGACGCGTTCCATCGAATGACCTTCGTAAAAATGCGCCCGCCCGCTCAACACCAAAACCGGCGTGCCACCGAGTTTGCCGAAATACAATTCGCCCGCGTGTCCGCTCACGGTTGGAACGAGAAAGCCGGGAATTTTCGCGTAGGGAACCCTTTTCTCCACGCGCAGTTCGGTCAATGCGTGATGAAATCCGCTGCCGAGCACGATGGCGAGTTTCGGGCGCAGCTTGGAACTGCTTTTTAATCGCGCGGCGGCAGTTTGTGGATTTGGTAAATCCATTTGCTTCGAGCTTAATCTCCAAAAACCAATCCTACAATCACGACTTGAAATCGTGGTAAAGCCTCCGCACCACCTCAATTAGCGCTGCCAGCTTGGAAAGAAGTCTGACAGCCTGATTCATTAAACTTTCCCAGCCGGCAATTTTTTTCTGCGCGCGCGCTTTGCTTAATTTCTTAACCATGCATAAAAGCTCGCATGGTGCTGAACAACGCTCGACAAAAGACAAGTGACACAGAATTGAGCAATTTTTTGTCCTTCTTCAAATAAAACGGATTTCGTCACCTTTGATTTCGACATCCTTGATTTTTGGCTGTTTTGGCCGAACTAAACCAAGACGCTTTACAGTTTGACGAACGGAATCGTTGTAGCGGCTGTCGTATTTCACCCTAAACCACAAAGCACAAAACTTTGCACGTGCTTTGCCTTCAAAAAAGCACAATGCGGGCAAGCGGGATTTATAGTTGCTGCCTTCGCACCAATTATCCACTAAGAAGCACTCGATTGGCTGAACGCGATTCCAATCTACGTCGGCGGGACACTTTCCTGATTGCAGTCTCCTGCCTAGTCGCTTGAAGAACGACACATCATTTTGTTCCGCAGCTTTGTGAATTAAGCCCGGTAATCCGCCTACGTTGACAGCCTTAAATTTTTCTGCCTCTTGGAGCACATACTCTTTTTCGTGCAGCGAAATATCACCGAGAGCAACCTCTGAATCCGCTCCTTTCGGATTTTCGCGGTCGCCGCTGGCCTTGACGATGAGACGCGTTCGCGCTCTGTCCGCACTCTGTCGGATACGGCAATACTCAATAATTTGAGCGGACGGCCATTTTACAAAAAGCTCAGGATGAACGTTCTGGATTTGAGACGGCACAGAGCCTTGCCAGAATTTCTCTTGCGTGCCCTTGTCGAGTTCTGCAACGGGTTTGAGCAAACACCCGACCCAGTTCAGAAGAATCAAACCGTTTGTCCAGGGAAATATTTCCGGCCAGTTGCCGATGGCGGCATCAGGATTGCGAGTGAATTCTTGACGAGGGCTTAAACGCAGTCTGTCAAATTGGGATGGCATGTTCAAATTGCGCGACTTGATTTATTCACTTTTTGCCCTACTATGGTTTGCTCGATTTATGGAATTGAACAATGACGAAATACGCCGCTATTCGCGGCACCTGATTCTGCCCGAAGTCGGTCTGGCAGGCCAAAAGAAAATCAAGGCCACCAGCGTCCTGTGCATCGGCTCCGGCGGCCTCGGCTCGCCCATCGCCATGTATCTCGCCGCCGCCGGCATCGGCAAACTCGGCATCGTGGATTTCGACATGGTGGATTATTCGAATCTCCAGCGGCAACTGCTGCACACCGACGCGGACGTGGGCCGGCCGAAAACGGAATCCGCCGGGGAAACGATTCGCGGCATCAATCCAAACGTCGAGGTCGTCCTCTATAACACCCGCATCACTTCGGAAAACGCGCTCGACCTCATCCGGCCTTACGACATCGTCGTGGACGGCACGGACAATTTCCCGACGCGCTATCTCACGAACGACGCGTGCGTGCTGCTCAAAAAGCCGAACGTCTATGGCTCGATTTTCCGTTTCGAGGGGCAGGCGAGCGTGTTCGCGCCGCATCTCGGCGGGCCGTGTTACCGTTGTCTTTATCCTGAACCGCCGCCGCCCGGCATGGTGCCGAGTTGCGCGGAAGGCGGCGTGCTCGGCGTGTTGCCCGGCATCATCGGCTGCATCCAGGCCACGGAGATTTTGAAACTCGCCATCGGCCGGGGCAGTTCGCTCGTTGGACGTTTGCTCCTGTTCAACGCGCTCGACCTGAAGTTCCGCGAGTTGAAACTGCGCCGCGACCCGCAGTGTCCCGTTTGCGGCGAGCATCCGACGATCAAGGAATTGATTGATTACGAACATTTCTGCGGCATCACGCCGGAAGCGGCAGCGCCGCAGGCCAATCCGGACGAAGTCACCGTGCAGGACATGAAAAAGGCGCTCGACACTCCGGCTCTTGGCATCAAGGTCGTGGACGTGCGCGAGCCGGATGAATATGAAATCGCGAAGGTGCAGGGCGTGCCGTTGCTGCCGTTGAGCGAGTTGTCGAACCGGTTCACCGAGCTCGACCCCAACCAGACGATTTACCTGCACTGCAAGGGTGGCGTGCGGTCGCTGAAGGCGCTCAACTTTTTGAAGCAGCAGGGCTTCAAATACGTCAAGAGCGTCAAAGGCGGCATCAGCGCGTGGTCGGAGGAGATTGATTCGAGCGTGCCGAAGTATTGAGCCAACGCCCGGCGATTTGCAAAACGCAAATGGTGCCGGGCGGCTGGGAATTTTCAGGGATGGTTTCGCAACTGGGCGGTGGCGAATTTTTCAACGCGCGCCCAGACTTCTTCGGCGGTGACATTCCACAGGCAATGCGGTGTTTCGAATCGGCAGTAATCCGAACAGGGTTTGTAACGACAGTCTTTGCCTTTAATCCACTCTGCCGCCGGGTGCAGCGGCGCAAACCACTCCGGCAACTGCGGTCCGAAAAACGTGAACGTCGGCACGCCGCAAAACGCGGCCAGGTGCCCCGGCCCGGAGTCGTTGCCGACGAACGCGCCCGCACCATCTATCAACGCAATCAATTCCGTCATGGTGGCCGGCGTCGCCACATTGGCTTCGCCCACCTGCAACCACCAGTCGCGTTGGTCGGGGTCGCACGCAACCTGGACGGAAAACGCCTGCTCCCGCAACCGCACGGCCAATTGGCGATATCGTTCCAACGGCCAGACGCGCACCGGTTGCCCGGCACCGCTGTGAATCAACACCAGGCGGCGGGTGGTGGAAACCGGCGCGGCAATCCGGTCGCGCGGCGGCAGTCCAATGCCCATGGCATTGCCAGCCACGCGCCAGGATTCGTAGCGATGCTCCTGCGGTTCCGGGCGGGGGACCGGCTGCGTCAAGAAAAGCCGGCTGCCCAAGCGCGGAAATCCAAGCCGGTTTTGGGCGCCAAAGATTTTCAAGAGCAGGTGATCCCGCGGGTCCCAGCGCGCAGAGAGGCCGTAATCAAAATGTTCGGCGGCCAGCTTTCGGCGCAGCCGGACCATTTCCAGCAGCGGCCAGCGCCAGAGGTGGTATTTGTTTTTGAACGCGGTCCACGGCGCGGTCCAGGTAACGACTTTTACCGCCGGCCACAGGCGGGACCGCAGATCGAGGGCGAAGGGCTTGGCCAATAAAGTAACGTCAAATTTCTCCGCGGCGGCGCGGATGAATGGCGTTGCAATCACCAAGTCGCCCAGCCCCCAGAGTTCAATAATGAGCAATTTGGGTTTCACGATGGACATTGCGCCTCGGCCCGATGGAACGAGCGCCGGTTGCATTACCGCGGAAAGGCCGGACGCGGCCGGGAACCCGGCAAAACGTCCCGTGGACGGAGGAATGTTTCTTTTGCCGGAACAGGCTGCGGCACAGGCCGACACACGCCTCCATTGAGGGCGACGCTTAATCCAAGAAAGCCGATAAATTTCGCCATGTCAGTGCTCAACGCCCCCCATGCAAACATAAACATGAATGTCGAGACAGAAAAAATCACAAACAGGAACAGGTTGATGGTTTGCAACGATGGATCGCCGTATCGAAAGTTGCGATACATTACCCGAAGGCTGGCCGCCAAAAACCAGAGAAAGCCAATGCATCCCCAAATGCCAAAGGGGAGGACCACTGAAAGCGGCCCACTGTGATAATCGTAGGAGAGCGCCAAAGGGTTTTGACTCGGGTCAAATACGCCGGTGGCAGTCCCCAGAGCGGTGTTGCCCATCATCTCGTTGTACTCCTCCGGTGAAATGGCCATGCCTTTGCCTAAAAGAAGGTATTGGGGCACCTGCGGCAGCAGGGCTTTCCACATATTAACGCGCCAGTCCAAAGACGTCTGCGCATCCTGCCTGACCATGGAGTCCAGGTGCAGCGGTAAAAATGCCAGCGTCCGTTGAAAAGTAAGAGGCAGCCTGGACGCCAAGGGAATGATCGCAACTGCTGCCATTATCCCAACCCAGGCGAATATCGGCAGCAATCTTGTTCGATGCAACCCTTCCAGATAAAATTGAACCGAGAATATGAAAACCACTGTAATTAATGCACCCCGGAATCCGCCCAAAAAAACCAATAAAAGAGACAAGGTGAATATGACCAGCCGCCACAGTTTGCCGGAAAGAAAAATCCCGCGAATACCGTATCGGGCCATCAAAAAGTACCAGACCATGATGCCGGCCATGGCAACACCGCCCAGTCGCGTTTCTCCCAGTTCAAATTCATTAAACGAAGTTATCTGGGGCGGGAAAAACCAGAAAACAAAATGAGCCCATGAGGGCGCTATGGAATACAAATCCCCGATGAAGCTTGTCACGCCGCCCAGAAAAAACAGTGCCACGTATAGTCCCGCCCGCTCGGGTGGGATGCGCCGGGATGTCAGCGCAAAATAGCTTAAAATACCTGCCAACAAAAAAATATACTTTTTCCCGCCGTAAACATCCGAGCCAAACGCACGCACGCCAAACCCGCCCGTCAGCTCGGCGGTTATGAGCACCACCACGGTCAGGCAAATCAACGGCCACGTTAGCTGGGGTACGCGGATGAAATGCATCTGGTTGTTCATGGCCCGCTCCAGCACTGATATCCCCAGGCTCAACGCAACCACCACGAGCCACAAACTGGGCTCTCCTTTTATGAAAAACATGGACATGCCCAGGTTCCAGCTTAACAACAGCAACGGGTAATGCCAGCGCAGCAGCAAGGGTGAAATCAGCACCAGCGCCAGGATGCCAAACATGCCAAGAGTCGAGTAATCCATCGGATTGGTCAGCAAAAAGCCGACGATGATGGCCAGCGGCACGCAGATCGCGTAAATAATCAGCGCTCTTAAAATGGCCGGGGCATTACTCATTTGCTGACAAATCCAGACTTTTCAGGCGGCATAAACATCAATCGCGCAACCATGTTCACTATTGTTCACTATATTTGAATTCACAAACCGGCGGCAAGTGAATTACTGCTACCCTCTCCCGAACCACCTGAAATCGCTTTTCTGAACGGGGTGGTTTCCGTACCGTTCAACACTCATGTTCGTCGAAAAAACCGGATCGCGCGCCACGGTTGATGCTTCGCATCACCGGATGGTGTTTTTCCGGCAAAGCGGCTGGATGATGATCGCCAATGTGGGCGGCAGTGCGCTGGCGTGGGCGGTTCACCTGCTCGCCAAAAAAATTCCCGAACAAGAATACGGCGTGTTTGGCGTGTTGTTGGCGGTGGTAATGTGCGTGCCGAACCTGCCGTTGCAAATGGTGTTCGCGCAGCAGACGGCCAGGGCACTGGCGTCGAACCGGGAGCACGAGCTGGCAGGCATGATTCGGCTGGCCTGGCTGGGAACGTTTGGACTGTGGCTGGTGATGGCTGGCGGCACATTCATTTGGCACGGGGATATTTTGGCGCGCTGGCAGATTGCCAATCCGATGGCGTTGTGGCTGACGCTGCCGGTGGTTTTGTTTTCGCTTTGGCTGCCGATGTTTTGGGGCGTGATGCAGGGGCGGCAAAATTTTCTCTGGCTGGGCTGGTCGAACATCTTCAATGCCGCCGGACGCCTAGTCGTGGCGACGCTCATCGTGTTGTTGCTGGGCGGCTGGGCGGCGGGAATGATGACGGGCGTTTGCCTGGGATTGGCGGTCGCGGTGGGCATTTGCATCTGGCAGACGCGCGGGCTGTGGCGGTTGACAGCTCACCCGTTTGACTGGCGGAGTTTGCTCGCACAAATCATCCCGTTGATGTTGGGATTCGGCGCCGTTCAATTTTTCCTGACCGCGGACACCATGTTCGTAAAAGCATATTTCTCCGGCGAACAGACGGCATTTTACTTTGGGGCCGGGACGTTGTCGCGCGGGCTCCTGTGGCTGGTGCTGCCGCTGGCGACGGTGATGTTCCCGAAAATAGTTCACAGCGCGGCGAAGGCGGAGAAAACGGATTTAATGGGTTGGGTTCTACTGGGCACGGGAATTCTGGCGGCCGGCGGAGCGCTGGGTTTGTGGATGGTCGGGCCGTGGATCGTCAAACTGGTTTACAAGGATTCCTACGTGAAGGTCGCGTCGTCCGTGTTGCCGTGGTATGCGTGGGCGATGGTGCCGCTGACACTGGCAAACGTGCTCATCAACAATTTGCTTGCGCGGTCGAGCTT
>JBEKJN010000128.1:0-7713 GCA_050011235.1 Verrucomicrobiota bacterium
CTTGTAATACCATCTTTAATGTGTAAACGACGTTCAGATGCAATTTCAATGTCTTTCTCGGTCAAATTAACATCGA
Organism: Verrucomicrobiota bacterium; assembly: GCA_050011235.1. Lineage (GTDB taxonomy): Bacteria > Verrucomicrobiota > Verrucomicrobiia > Limisphaerales > UBA11358 > UBA11358. Next base: position 77 of record JBEKJN010000128.1, read on the forward strand.
AAAATTTAGCGGAATCAAGCGTGATATTTTTTAACAGTCCCAACGTTCCTTCCGCCAATGCAGACAAGCAACGAATCAATGTTCGCCGCCAAAATTGATTAGATGGTTCCTTTCGCCAATGATCTGCCGCGAATTTTACATCTGAATCCAGCACGTTGATGGTTAATGTCAGCGTCTTAATTAATTTGGCCATTTCTGTGGTACTTTTCTTTTCTGCATTCATAGGAGCCACAAAATCACCTTCCCCAATTTCCATCAAGCACTATCGTGTAGTTTTGGGTTGAAACCAGCCAGCGCCGTAGGCGTGACATATTTGTAGAAACGCGGCCACAAAAGTTTTTGAGCCCCGTCAGGGGTGGCATATGTCGCCCCGACGGGGCTTGGAAATTATTTGGATTGGCTTTCTACAAAGATTCCGCTCCTGACGGAGCTTTGGAAATCATGCCTTGTAAGGTTTTGGAAATTCGCGCAACGCCCCAGCCCGGTGCTCAGCTTCGGCTTTCCCTCTTCGCTTTCTTCATATTCTTCGCGCGAACCATTTCTTCAGTTTTGTTCAGTTGAAGTTGCGTCGTACATCGGCTATTCTCAACCGACTATGACTTTGACAGAAAAATTGCTTGCGCGCGCGTCCGGCAAGCCGCGTGTGCAGGCCGGCGACAACATCTGGGTGAACGCCGACGTGCTCATGACGCACGACGTTTGCGGGCCGGGCACCATCGGCGTGTTCAAACGTGAGTTCGGCAAATCGGCGAAGGTCTGGGACAAAAATAAAATCGTCATCATCCCCGACCACTACATTTTCACCGCCGACTCGCTGTCGAACCGCAACGTGGACATCCTCCGCGATTTCGTGCGCGAGCAGAGCATCCCGTATTTCTACGATGTGATTGACGACCCGAACGGGCATTGGGTGTTCGACCCTAAAAAGGGAATGCTGAACCGGCAATACGGTTCGCAATACGCGGGCGTATGCCACACGGCGTTGCCGGCCAAAGGCCACACCCGACCGGGTGAAATTTTATTCGGCACGGACTCGCACACGTGCATGGCGGGCGCGTTCAACCTATTCGCCACCGGCATCGGCAACACGGACGCAGGCTTTGTCATGGGCACGGGCAAATTGCTCATCAAGGTCCCCGAGACGATGCACTTCCGGCTTGAAGGCAAATTACAGCCGGGTGTGATGGCCAAGGACATCATCCTCCATTGCATCGGCGAAATCGGTTTCGATGGCGCGACGTATCGCGCCCTGCAATTCGATGGCCCCGGGGCGGCATCGCTTTCGATGGACGATCGCATGACCATCGCCAACATGGCCATCGAAGCGGGCGGCAAGAATGGCATTTTTGAATTTGACGCGCGTACGCAGGAATACGTGGACGCGCGCGTGAAATTGAACGGCACGAAATCCACCTACGAGCCGGTTGCGCCGGACAAGAAACAGAACTTCGTTTACGAACTCGTCGTGAATCTCGACCAGCTCGAACCGACCGTGGCGTGCCATCCTGATCCCGGCCAGCGCAAGAAGGCGAAGGAACTCGGCCATATCAAATTGGACCGCGCTTACGTCGGTTCCTGCACCGGTGGCAAGACGAGCGATTTCGTGGAATTCGCCCGCGTGTTGCGCGGCAAGCACGTGGCGATTGACACGTTCGGCGTGCCGGCAACGCCGGACATCGTCCGGGATTTGCAGACGACGTATTGGGGCAACCAGACCGTCTGGGACATTCTCGTGAGCGCGGGCGTGCAGATGACTGAAAATGCCGGCTGCGCCGCGTGTCTCGGCGGGCCGGTGGATACGTTCGGGCGCATCAACAAGGCGGGCATCAAGTGCATCAGCGCCACGAACCGGAATTTTCCCGGCCGCATGGGCAATAAGGAATCGCAGGTGTTCCTTGCGTCACCGATGACCGTGGCGGCGAGCGCAATTGCCGGGAAGATTGTGGATCCGCGCGAGTATTTGGAGAATTAGCGGAAAAAATTCGGCAGCTCACTTCTGGCTGAACCCATCCAGCTCCGCGATGAAGGCATCCGGGCCGCCCCTCAAATAACCAACCTGACGTCCGAGTTCCCTGCCTGCGGAATTCAACAGCACAAAGGTGGGGAAACCGTCCACGCCGAATCGTTTCATAATCTCCTGATTGGCCTGTTTAAGCGCGGCGTCCTGTTCTGTGTGGCGGGGGAAATCCAGCTTTACCAGCACAAGCTTGCTTTGGGCGTAGCCGGCGAACTTGCCGGTGGACAGCACATCGTGGTCGAATTTAATGCACCAGCCACACCAATCTGAACCAGTGAAGTCGAGCAGCACCATTTTGTTTTCAGACCTCGCCTGATTCAAGGCCGCTGACAAGGCGGTGTCCCGTGACAATTCTGAAGCCTGTCGCGCAGAAGAAGGCAGCGCTGCGCTTTCATCAGCAGGGGGTCGCGGTGCCGGCTGATTGATGACTTGAATGTGGTATTGGGCATTTGCCGCAGCCTGTTTTTGTTCCACCTCACCTGCCTGTTTTGGATCGTAACCAAAATGCTTTTGCAGTTCCGGCGAGAGTTGCTTCAATTTCAAATTGCCCATCCCGCCGGCATGGGTGAAGTAGATGTCCGTGGTCGTGACCGTGGTTACCGTCACATTGCTGTAAACGTTGCTGCCCACTTTGAGCATCGGCAGTTTTTCATCTGCACACGCGACCCAAGCCGCAGCCAACAAAATGAGCGCGATGAAAACCCCGGCACACAGTTTCATGTTTACTTCGCCAGTTTTGCGCCGGGCAGATAAATCGTGAACGTCGTGCCTTCGCCCACGTGCGTGTGAATGTGCAGCGCGCCGCCACCTTCCTTGATGAGCCGCTGGACGATATTGAGGCCAAGGCCGGTTCCCTGCCGCGGGCCTTTGGTGGTGAAGTAAGGCTGGAAAATTTTTGGCAGCACTTCCGGCGAAATCCCGGGGCCGTTGTCGCGCACCCAGAGTTTCACCAGCGGCGCGGTGTTGTCGAAATTTTCCACGTTCAACAGCCGGTCCTCCAAGCCGTCCTTGAATGCCTGCAAATCAAGCGGCTCGCGCAAAATTTCGCCGCCGATGTCCACGCGGTGACTGAATGGGGCGCATTGAAAGGCATTGACGGCAAGGTTGAGCAGAATCTGGATGAGATCGGTGCCATTGATTTTGACGCCAATGTCTTCCGCCAACGGCTGGACGCTGAACTCGTTGTCCTGCAAGCTGGGATGAACGCGAACGAGTTGGTTCAAATCGTTGAGCATTTGAATGACGCCCACGCGCGCCGTTTCATCCGATTGGCGGCGGAGAAAGCCGAGGTAACGCCGGGAAATCTCAATGCAGTTGCTCGTTTGCCGCCCGATGATGCTCAGTCGCTCCCGGATGAATTCCAAATCCGTCATCTCCAACCGCGAGGTCTGGCCGACCCGGCGGCTGAGCACCTGCACAAAACCGCAGATGACGGTGAGCGGACCGTTGATATCATGGATGATGCTGGCGTAAATGTCCCCACGCGTCTTGGCAATTTGCTCCTCGATGCGCTGGTTTTGCAATTCGGCGAGGAGCTGCTGGACTTTTTCCGCGCTGCTGTGGATTTCACTTTCCAGTGTGCGCCGTTGCATCGCCTGGCTGACAGCGGTGCGAATGGTGGCGATGTCAAACGGTTTGTTGATATAGTCGGACGCACGCAATCGCAATGCCTGGCGGATCGTATCCGTGGTTTCGAACGCCGTGATCATGATCGCCTCGATGTCGGGATTCACGTATTTGAGGCGTTCGAGCACTTCGATGCCTGACATGCCGGCCATGCGGATGTCCAGCACTGCCACGTCAATTTTATTTTTCTGCACCAGTTCGATGGCCGTCGGGCCGTCCTCGGCCATCAGCAAATCATAATCATCCTTGAAAATGACGCGCAACGATTGCCGCGGCCCCTCCTCATCATCCACAATCAACAACGTGCCCCTCCGTTTTGGTGTCGCCGTTGTTTCAACGAGGTCGGCAGCTATACTGTTCGCTTCGGTCGGTGGATCAGCAGTTAAGGTCATGGCTGAAAATCAAGTTATCTAAAAATATTCCGCACTCAAGCACAAAGCGTCAATCCCGGACCAACCGCGCCCGCAACATTTCCAGGGCCTGTTGTGCCGTCACATCCTTGAACTGTTCGCGTCCGCATGGGTTAAATTTGCGTTCGACAACGGTTCCTGGTGCGCCGGCCAGCGCGATGAACACCGTCCCAACCGGTTTGACTTTTGTGCCGCCGGTCGGTCCGGCAATGCCCGTCACCGCTATAGCAAAATCCGCGCCAAACTTTCCCCGTGCGCCTTCGGCCATCTCGCGCGCCACGGCTTCGCTCACCGCGCCGTGCCGGGCGAGCGTTTCCGCGCGCACGCCGAGAAATTTTTGTTTGGCCGCGTTGCTGTAAGCCACGAGTCCGCCGGCGAAAACTTTGGAAGCCCCCGGCACATTCGTGATGCGATGCGCGATGTACCCGCCCGTGCAGGATTCCGCCAGCGCCAGCGTGCGCTTTTTCTTTGCCAAAGAGCGAACGGCAATTTCCGCAATTCTTCTATCGCGGGTTCGGTTTGACGATTTCAGCATTAAAATTTCCTACGACGTAACTTTTCAGTTCGTCCGGCGTGCAAAGATAAATTTTTCCCGAAATATAATTGCTGGCCGGATGTCCAAACTCAATTCGCAGAGCATACCCGGTGGGTTCCACCTGGTCCGTCTCCTGGCCTTGCGCATTTTTCCAACGCAAAAAAACGGCCGGCGCTCCCGGCGTGTTGGTTTCGAAGAGCAGAGACTTGCCGTAAAGGCTCTCAATCGGATTGGGCCGCAAGTAAATGGTGGTTCCGGCTTCCGGCGGGAAGTCGGCCGTGCGTATCGTCAAGCCGTCCGCATTCAAAACCATCCGCCCCGCCGTGAAAAATCTTCCGTGAACCTTTCCCCCGGCGGGCACGGCTGGCGTGCCGATGGCATTGATATTCAACGTCCAATAATTCGTCCCCTTCGCAACCGGCAAATTCGCCGGCACAACCACGAACGGTCCGGGTGGCGGCGGCATGGGTGGCGGTTCGGACGGTTGTGGCTGGGTCCGCGTCGTGGCGGTTCGATTGTCTTGCCCGTCGGCTGGATTGCTTTGCCGCGCCGCGCGTTTGATCATTATTTCGCGCGCCACAAAAATCGCCGCCACCACGACGCAGACCAAAAAAACCATGACGAACACTCCCAATGGAATATGCTTCTCCCGAACGGCGACCGGCCCCAAATCCGCCGGGCCCGTCGGCACCGGACGTTCGCCAACCTTCGTTCCTGTTATGATCAATTTCGAGTCACCCGTGGCGGGCGGCTGCGGCACGGTGATTTTCTGGAAACACGTCGGGCATTCCATCACGGTGTTGCTCCGCCACGACTCGCACTTGATATGCTGGCCGCAAACCGGACAGGCAAATTTGAATTCGCTCATGATTGTCTGGCGAGCATTTCACATCCACGCTCTGGCGGCAATACGGTTTTTTGCGGAATCGCGCGACATTTCGGAGTGACTTTTTATGCGGACGGGCGCAATTTGGTTGGAGTTCAGGCTTTAGCCTGCCTCGTACGAACAAGCTGAAGCTTAAACTCCAACAAATGAAAAAAATTTCTCCAGTCTCCCGTGGCGGACGGTTCGCCGGCGGCCCGGCGGCCGATGTTGCGCAATTCACCGAATCCATCTCCTTCGACCATCGGCTTTGGCGGCACGACATCCTCGGCTCGATGGCCCACGCCACCATGCTCCAAAAAATCGGCGTGCTGACCAAAAAGGAATTGCGCGCCATCGTGAAAGGCCTCGACGCCATCGGAAGGGAAATCGCCGCCGGAAAATTCAAATGGAAGCCTGAACTGGAAGACGTTCACATGAACATTGAAGCCGAGCTGACCCGGCGCGTTCCCGCCGGAGCGAAACTCCACACCGCCCGTTCGCGGAACGACCAGGTCGCCCTCGACCTGCGCCTCTGGCTCCGCGATGAAATCATCGCGTTGCTGGGCGAAATCGCCGGTTTGCAGCGCGCGCTCGTTTCGCTCGGCGAAAAAAAATCCGACGTGCTGATTCCCGGCTACACGCATCTGCAACGCGCGCAGCCCGTTTATCTCGCGCACCACCTGCTCGCCTACGTCGAGATGCTGGAACGCGACTGCGAGCGCCTCTGGGACTGCCGCTCGCGCGCGAACGTCTGCCCGCTTGGCAGCGGCGCGATTGCCGGTTCCACGCTGCCGCTCGACCGCGTGCTCGTCGCCAAGCTGCTCGGCTTCGTGGACGCCAGCGGCAAACCGCAGCTCACGCAAAATTCGATGGACGCCGTGAGCGACCGCGATTTCGCCGTTGAATTTTGTGCCGCCGCCGCGCTGCTTGCCGTACATCTTTCTCGGCTCGCCGAGGATTTGATTCTCTGGGCCAGTGCGGAATTTAATTTCATCAAGATCGCCGATGCCTACACCACCGGCTCATCGCTGATGCCGCAGAAGAAAAATCCCGACATTGCCGAACTCACGCGCGGCAAGACCGGCCGCGTCATCGGCAACCTCGTCGGTTTGCTCACGCTGCTGAAAGGTTTGCCGATGACCTACAACCGCGATTTGCAGGAGGACAAGGAACCGCTCTTCGACACTACCGACACCGTGCGCGCCACGACCCGGCTCATGGCCGCGATGTTGCAGAACACAAAAATCAATCGCGCTGCGTGCGTTGCCGCCGCGAGCGACCCGGCGTTGCTGGCGACCGACCTTGCTGATTATCTCGTCAAAAAAGGAATGCCGTTCCGGCAGGCGCATCACACGGTTGGCGCGGTCGTGGCGCTGGCGGAAAAAACCGGCAAACCGCTGAACCGGCTCACGCTCGCGGAATTGCAATCCGTGGACCCGGTGACCGGGACCAAATTTTTTGGCCGCGACGCGCTGGGCGTGTTCAATCTGAAAACGGCGATGGCGAAACGAAACCTGACCGGCGCACCGGGAACCAAGGAAGTCGCGAAGCAACTGGCGCGCTGGCGGGAACAGCTTTCATGAGGTGATATATGAAGCTGACTTTTCATTTTTTGAGCCTAATTATTGTTGCGACACTTTGCGGCAACAGCCATGCCGAGAATATTCCTTTGCCCAATAACAAAGTTGTGCTTGAAATTTCACTTCAAGAAAAGCTGCGCCTGTTCACAAGACTTGGTTTCACGAATATTTTATCTCACGGACCAGTGGAGCGTGATTCCAAAGGCACGCGATTATTTATACGAGTAGAGACGGGAACAAACTTTGCAACGACTCAAGAGTCGCGAACTCAACAATTGGTGGTTGTTGCCGCAGATGGCGTTCATGTAAAACCGTGGCACTTTCCAGCAAACGAAAGAGTGGCAGAGGATGAAAAACTAGCAGTTTGGCAGGTTGGAAGCGGAGAATCGCTTCCTGCCGGTTGCAACATCAAAGACGTAAGCGGTAATTGGATTACAGTCACAGAACCAAATCACGCGCCTTGGATTGCGAGACTAGACGCACCTCCTATGAGGGTTCAACGGTCAAGCATTAAGTAAAGGGTTTCATAATTTCTTTAAAAGTGTTTTTGTTTTTTCCGGTCAGCGTCTCCGTCCGTGTTTGCGTTCCCCGGCCGGGGGAAGCT
>JBEKJN010000129.1:0-7709 GCA_050011235.1 Verrucomicrobiota bacterium
TCCGACCCGACCGTTACCAGTCGCGCCGGTGCCGATAGGCTACTGCGGACGGAACCGCAGGTTCGTCTTACGAATCTATTTTCATATCGAACAATCACTGGAACCTCATCTTTATTTCACACACAAGCCTTACTCCTGCTGTGAGGCAGGATTCTACGTCCACTGAAGATTGGAAGATGTTCGCTGAAATGTCTCGACGATGCCCTGGCAACAACTAGGAGCAGTCCGCAGCTAAATCTACGACCACTGGCAGCACCACGAACTTTTTCAGGATGCGGTGAATTATTACGCACTTGCGTTGGCGGCAATGGCACCGGGACTCAACGGGCACTTCCAAAACCATGCTCACTATGCACGGCGCGCGAATGTCCGCGTCAGTTCGCTGAGAATTGGGGCAGCCTCATGCTCGCGTATCAATTTCACCCCTTTTGCCGCCGTAAATTCATCCACCAATCCTTGGATCACTGCCGGTATCGTGTCCAGATACATCCATCTTGTATCCTGCCGGTAGTAGGTGTCCTTGCGGAAAAAATGTTCGTAGATCGGACCAGCAACCGGGGTTTTAAGCAGGGCGCTGTCACCGTCAGCCAATCCCATTGCCAGCGCATGACGAAACAACGGACCGATGGCAAGGATTAGTCCAAACAGGGCGAAGATGGTAAAATTCATTCCCAAAAAACGCTCAAGACCCAAAAAAGCGGCAAAAAACAAGCCCACGACCAGGGCGTGCCACAGCTTGAGGGTGGCAGGTGAATGAATGGTGCGGCAGGAGAAAAAATAGCGGGTGCCAAACGGCGCGGCGCAGACTAAAAAGACGAGTCGTTCACGCATCATCCGTAGATAAATCCGTTTGGCCGACAGCAGGCCGCCCTCGGCATATTTCTGGCGGGAGATTTCCAGCCCGGGAATTTTGAGCGCTGCAAATTCCCGCTCAAGGGCTTCATAAAATTCCAGAGGCGACAGGGAGAATCCATTCACCGATACGATCCAATAGTTTGAGACCTCACCTTTGATTTGTTTTATCTTGGAGTTTAACATGCCCATGAATACCTGAACGCCGATGACGGCAACCACATTGAGAATAAACGCAAGGAAACGGCGAAAAGTGGAAATTAGTTAAGGCACGCGTTACCCCGTAGTTTCACACGGTTTTTACGGCTCGCCAAAATCTCGCCGATGGTTGCGCGATATGCTTCGTATGCGGCTGACGGTCCACGTCTTACTTTCAATGTTCGATCGCGATTTTGATGGCTGAATCCAAATCCACGCCCTACTTCTCAGGCTGGAAATCTTTGTCTCCCGTCTGCCATAGGAGGAATGCGTACTGGCCGGCGAAGTTCTTGAATGTCACGTTCTTGTCCTCCGTGAAGTGACCATTATCCCACTTGGACGGACTGCGTTTGCAGATGCCAAAGGGGACGTTTAGCGCAGGACAGCGCACGGCTTTCGTTTCAAGGTGTCTCGGGACGACACAAGACGCCTTTTTGTCACGCGGTCCACGATGGTCGAAATGCGAAAGCTGATGCGAAAGACAAAACTCACATTAAGCACAGTTCCTTTGCCGGAGCACGATGTGGTCACCCTACCGCAAGCCACGAAAGGCGCTTGGCGAGAGACCAAAAACGGAAGTGAATACGCGGGAGAAATGAAACGGGTCGGCAAAACCCGCCTCTTCCGCCACCTTTTTTACCAGAGTATCGGGTTGTTGCAGGCGTTGAGCGGCGAAGTTCATCTTAAGCCGGAGCAGATATTGGAACGGACTTTGGGTGTCGTAGCGCCGGAACAGGCGGCAGAGGTAGGCGTTGTTAACATGGCATTCGTCCGCAATCTGCTCCAGGGTTCTCAGGCGCAGGCTGTGCTGTTCGATATGTTGACGACATCGTTGAAAGGTCACGAAGGCTTGCGTTTCCGCGCTTACGAGCGATGCACATGCCCCAGCAATTCGAAGCGCCAGGCACTCCAGCAATTTCGCGCACAACGCTCCGCTTTCGCGGCGCACCCGCAACCCGGCTTGGATGAGCTCGTCAAAGAGCGGCTGCAGCGCGTTCGCCGGAACAACTTCCGAAACACAGCCAGGCGACAGGCCACATGAACGTAATAACGCCGTTGCGTGCGTCCCGGTGAAATCCACAAAGTATTTAACCAACGGATCAGCCGGATCCCCCATGATGTGATGCGGGACAACCATCCCATAGGAGAACAAGCGTCCGGGCTGCAACGAATAGGCGCGTCCCTTGAGCTTCACCTCGCCGCGACCGCGCACTACATATTCAATGGAGAAAAACGGAAATGTCTCGCGGTGGATGGCGTAATCCGGTTTGCAGCGCTCCAATCCGCCACAGACCACCACCAACTGCCGATTTTTCGACGGATGGAGGTCGAGATAAAAGCGTCGCGCCTCCGTTACCTCAGCCGAAAAAAACTCCGGCGCGGCTTGACTTGATTTAGCCGAGGGAAGCCGGGATTTCATTGGATCAAGTCAATAATATCCATGCACCGGCCAATTATAGCTATTCCACCAGCGCCATGTCGAAGGCATTTTATCTGCATTGAGATGTTGAGATTCAGTGGAACGACCAGAGTCACGCCTAAAATTGATGTCACAATTTAGACCGATAAAAGATTAATGGAAGAGAGCAAACGAATCATTGAAAAGGACGCCCCGCTGAAGAAAGATGACTTGATTGTCATCACCGGCGCGGGCGGATTCATCGCCGGCAACCTGGCGTTGTTTTTCAAAAAAAACGGATTCACCAACATCCGCGCGGTGGACAAAAAACCGCTTTACGAGTGGTATTTGCGCGTCCCCGGCGTCCAGAATCTTTGCCTCGACGTAAGCAACGAGGCCAATTGCCGCCGCGTCTGCGGAGGCGCGGTCGAAGTCTATAATCTGGCCGCCGACATGGGGGGCATGGGTTTCATCGAGCGGTTCCGCGTGGAATGTCTGCGCTCGATTCTTATCAACACCAACATGATCGAGGCGGCTTACAGGACCGGCGCGCGGCGATATTTCTTTTCCTCGTCGGCCTGTGCCTACAACACGTTGTTGCAGCAGGACCCTAACGTTCGCGCGCTGAAAGAATCCGACGCCTACCCGGCAATGGCCGAGCGCGGCTACGGCTGGGAGAAGCTGATGAGCGAAATGTTCTGCGAGGAATACTGGCACGAGCGCGGGATGAAAACCGCCATCGCGCGTTTCCACAACATCTATGGACCGCACGGCACCTGGGACGGCGGCCGTGAAAAAGCGCCCGCCGCGCTGTGCTGCAAAGTCGTCGAGGCGATTGACACCGGCAAGAAGGACATCACGATTTGGGGCAACGGCCACCAGACCCGCAGCTTCATGTATATTGACGATTGCGTGCAGGGCATTGACAAAATCATGCACTGCGATGATTTGATCGCGACGCCCATCAACCTCGGCTCCAGCGAATTGGTTTCTATAAACGGGCTCCTTTCCAAAATTGAAAAAATTGCCGGCGTGAAGATGAACCGTAAATACGATCTCAACGCGCCGCAGGGCGTGGTTGGTCGTAATTCCGACAATACGTTCATCAAGAAAGTTCTTAAGTGGGAGCCGAAAACCAGCTTGAACAAGGGCCTCGCGGAAACCTACGCGTGGATTAAAACGCAATACGACGCGCGCAAAGCCGGCAAACGCGTCGGCATCGACTAATGAATAATCCGCCGGTCACCAAATTGCTCGGCGCCATTCCCCACCGCCTGCAGCTCGCGGGCGGTTGGATTGACCAGCCATTCGTCTCGCGGCACAACCCGAAGCCGCCCGGATCGATGGTTGTGGCGCAAATCGAGCCGAACTTTCGCCCGATGGACCGTTCCGGCATCGCCATCGGCACGCGCGCCATCGCGATGAAATTGTGGAAGGGCAAATTGCCCAATCGTCCGCCGGAGGATTTGGCACGCGAGCTTTACGAGGTTGAGAACAAAAACAAGGCCGAGCCGAGCGGGTCGCAGGATATGATCGGCCTGATTTACCCCGGTGTGAACCGGTTGGACTACGACTATAAAATTCAAAGTGGCATTTTTCCATCGCACGTCGAATCGTGCAACAGCCCGAAGGTCGCGCGATGGTTGAGCAATGTTTTGCACCTGATACCCATCGAGCCGCGGCCTGAAGGCTACCATCCGCTCGGCATCAAAAATCTCGAGCCGAAGTGGGTTGCCAAACTCGGCCAATCCGGCCGGGACTGCTATAGCGCGATTATCAAAATGGATGCACCGGCGCTCGGCGCGTCGCTCAATTTGAACATGCAATGCTGGGAGATGCTGCTGCCGCACGTTGTCCGGCATCCGCTGCTATGCGCGGATTTGATACCGCTGCTCAAGGCGTATCAGCAGCAATATCTCGGTGCGATGTGCTCCGGCTGCGGCGGCGGTTATTTAATTGTCGTTTCCAACGAGCCGGTTCCCGGCGCTTTTAAAGTCAACGTCCGTGTCGCAAAACAAAAATTATGAAACCAACCAGAAAAAATCTCACCGCACTGTTGCTGGGGTTATCGCTCACGGCGGCGCTCGCGCAAGCCGATTTGTCGTCCACATTGAAGCTGCCACCGATAGCCGAGGGGCCGTTCAAGCCGGATTGGAATTCACTCACGAATTTTCAGACGCCCGAATGGTTCCGCGACGCGAAGTTCGGCATCTGGGCGCATTGGGGTCCGCAATGCGAGCCGGAGCACGGCGATTGGTATGCGCGCAGCATGTATATCCAGGGCAATGCCGATTATAAATCGCATCTGGCGGAATACGGCCATCCCTCGACCAACGGTTTCAAGGATGTGATTCACCAGTGGAAGGCGGCGGACTTCGACCCTGACAAGCTGCTCGCGTTTTACAAGAAAAATGGCGCGAAATATTTCATGGCGCTGGCTGTGCACCACGACAACTTCGACAATTGGAATTCCAAATATCAGCCGTGGAATTCCGTCAACGTCGGGCCGCACAAGGATTTGATCGGCGGCTGGGCGGCGGCGGCGCGGAAAAACGGCCTGCGTTTCGCCGTGAGTGTTCACGCCTCGCACGCCTGGTCGTGGTATGAAGTGGCGCAAGGCGCGGACAAATCCGGTCCGCTCGCCGGCGTGCCTTACGACGGCAGACTCACCAAGGCCGACGGCAAGGGACTGTGGTGGGATGGCCTCGATCCGCAGGACCTCTACGCGCAAAACCATGTCCCTGGAAAAAAATTGGTTTGGGACTGGGACCCCGCGCAGGGAAGCAGCGTTCCGGACGCGGCCTACGTGGAAAAGTTTTTCAAACGCGTCCAGCAGCTCTGGGACGACTACCGCCCGGACATGATTTATTTCGACGACGACGTGCTGCCGCTGCACGGCGTCACGGACGAGGTCGGGCTGAAACTGGCCGCGCATTTTTACAATGCCAGCATCCAGTGGCACCACGGCCAGAACGAGGCGGTAATGACCGACAAGCACCTGAATGACATGGAACGCCAGGCGCAGGTTTATGATATTGAGCGCGGCAAGGCGCCGGGCATCTTACCGTTGCCGTGGCAGACCGACACCTGTATCGGCTCGTGGCACTACGATCGCGCAATTTTTGAACATCACCGCTACAAAACCGCCGCCACCGTCATTCCCATGCTTGCGGACATCGTGAGCAAGAACGGCAACCTCATGTTGAGCGTGCCGCTCCAGCGCGACGGTCAGCCCGATTCGGACGAAATAAAAATTGTCAACGACATCGGCTCCTGGCTTAAGGTCAACGGCGATGCGATTTACTCGACGCGTCCGTGGAAAGTTTATGGCGAAGGTCCTTCAACTGTCACTGTGGAAAAAGGGCAATTCGACGGCCAGCGCGATGTATCGAACAAACCTTTCACGCCGGAAGACATCCGGTTCACGCAATCCAAGGACGGCAAAACGCTATACGCCATCGTCCTCGCCTTTCCGACCAACGGCACGGTGACCATCAAGTCGCTGGCCAGCAACTCGCCCGACTGGCCGGGCAAAACCGGCAGCGTCCGACTGCTCGGAAAGTTCGGCAAATTAAAGTTCACTCGCGACGAAAGTGGCCTGCATGTGAAGCTGCCTCAAAAGCTGCCGTGTCGAATCGCGTTGGCGTTGAAAATTCAGTCATGATGCCGCCACTTAAACAAGTCGTAGTCAGCGGCGGGTTTGACGACCTCAAATCGCTTGACGTGCGGTTTCTCGAAGAAGCTGCGAAACTGGGCGAGTTGATAGTATTGCTCCGGCCGGATGCCGCGCTAAAAAAAATTACCGGCAAGCCGCCAAAATTTCCGCTGGCGGAACGGTTTTATTTTTTGAATGCCGTCCGCTACGTCAACCGAGTTGTTCGGCTTGGCGAACAAGCCATGCCCGATTCACTGCCGGAAATTCCCCGCCTCCGTCCAGAAATTTGGGCCGACGTGGAAGCCTCGGCAAACCCCGCGCGCGAAAAATTCTGCTGCGGCCAAAAAATTTCCTATCGCGTTTTTATGGCGGAGGAGTTGAAAGGTTTTCCTGAACCGCCACCGTTGGCGCCCACGCCGGGTCAAAAAAAAGTTGTCGTCACCGGCAGTTACGACTGGTTTCACTCCGGCCATATCCGGTTCTTTGAGGAAGTTAGCACTTACGGTGATCTTTATGTTATCGTCGGCCATGACGCGAACATCCGACTGCTCAAGGGCGAAGGGCATCCGCTTTTGTCACAGGACGAGCGCCGGTATGTGGTTGGTTCGATCAAATTTGTGAAGCAGGTGTTGATTTCCGGCGGCGACGGATGGCTGGACGCCGACCCGGAGATTCGCTGGTTGAAGCCGGACATTTACGCGGTGAACGACGACGGCGACAGAGGTGCCAAGCGCGAATATTGCGAAAAACTTGGTATTGAATACCTTGTCCTCAAACGCGCCCCATCGCCCGGTTTACCCAAACGCAGCAGCACGGATTTGCGCGGATTTTAATTGACGAAAATCTATGCTCAAAACCGGCATCCTCAATCCTCAAATCAATGCGCTCATCAGCCGTGTACGGCACACGAACACGCTGGTGATTGCGGATCGCGGTTTCCCTTTCTGGCCGACGATTGAGACGGTGGACATTTCGCTGGTGGACGATGTGCCCACCGTGCTGGCGGTGTTGCGGGCATTGAGTCCGAATTTCCAGATCGGCAAGGCGTGGATGGCGCGGGAGTTTTTGGAACATAACACCGGCAAGACACGCGCGATGTATGCCAGGGCGCTGGATGGAATCAAGTTGAAACACGAGCCTCACGCTGAATTCAAAAAACGCGTCCCGTCCGCCATTGGTTTGATACGCACGGGCGACACAACCCCATACGCCAACATTATTTTGGAATCCGCCTGACCCACCACCACCTCAACAAACCATGAGACCGGCCCCACAAACCAGCGCAACCAACAGTCAGGGTGGCGGTTTATTCCACACCGCCGACGGCAAAAACCTTTTCATCGTCTTTGCTCTGGTCACTTCGCTGTTCCTGCTCTGGGGATTTTGCAACGGGATGATTGACATCCTCAACAAGCATTTTCAGGACTCGCTGCACATCAACAAAGAACAGTCCGGCCTCGTGCAATTTGCCAATTACCTGGCTTACTTCCTGATGGCCATCCCCGCCGGATTGATCGCACGGCAATTCGGTTACAAGGGCGGCATCATCGTCGGCCTGTTGTTGATTGCCGGCGGCGCGTTCTGGTTCATTCCGGCCACAAACAT
>JBEKJN010000130.1:0-7636 GCA_050011235.1 Verrucomicrobiota bacterium
GTCCACGCTGTTGAAAAAAGGAAAGGCGGCGGAAAAAACAAAAACGTGAACCGCCGCCAGCAAGCACAATAGACAGACGATGGTGCGCTCGCGCGTCCCGGAGATCCCGGTGGCCAGGTTGGAATCGGCGTTGCTCACAACATTCGCGGTCAGCTTAAAGCCCCGCCGTCAAACCTCAAAGAAATTCCCAGCGATCAAACATCGCCGCCTGGCCGCAGGGCTTGCCGTCTTCCGTCAGCAGATTCCAGACGGTCGCGTGGCTGATGCGAAAACGCCGGCCGGTTTTCGAAATGCGCACACCGGAATAATCGTCAATAAACCCGCGCCGCGTCACGGTTCCCAGCAATCGCGCCCGTTTCTCGCGACTGGGCGCCTCGGCTGTGAGCCGCGACGGCGTGCGCGTCAGTTCCTCCCATGACATTTCCCACAGCGTGAGCGCCGCACGATTACCGTAGTTCAAAATCGGATCGGCCTCCGTGCCGTGCGAAACGACGACAAATGGCGCTTCGAACACCGCCCGCGACAACTCCGCCGGGCTGGAAACGCCGGATAACAATTCGCGTCCGGTCCAATGCTTCAGGCTGCGCGCCAGACAGGCCGTCTGCGCAATCACCAGGTCCGTTTTCCAAATCGAATCCACTTTTTCAAATCACAACGCCTGTTGCAGCGTTTCTGCCAGTTCCTCCGGCGTGAGCGCAATCGGATTTGCCTTCATGCTGCTGGCTTGCGTGGCTTTCTGTACCAGTTCGGCAACGTGCTCCGATTTGATGCCATAAGTTCCGAGGCGCGGGATTTGGAAGTCAGCAACCAGTTGACGAACCCATTCCACGCCGGCGTCCGCCGTGGCGTTCAGGTTGCCGGTCAACAAACGCCCCACTTCGCCATAGCGCCGCAATGCTTCGTTGCCGGACGCGCGTTGCCGGAGGGCCCGGAGATTCGCGTTCATCACGTGCGACAACAACGCCGCGCAAATCGCGCCGTGCGGTGCGGGAAAACTGCCGCCAATCGGCCCGGCAAATCCGTGAACTGCGCCCAAGCCCGCGTTGGCCAAAGCCATCCCGCCGAACAAACTTGCCAGCGCCATGTCTTCACGGGCGGATTTGTCGTGTCCGTTGCTGAACGCCGCGCGCAGCGAACGCGCCACGCGACGGATGCCTTCCACGCATAAACCATCCGTCATCGGATTTGCCCGCGAACACACGAACGGTTCGATGAGTTGCGTGAGCGCGTCGAGGCCGGTGCTGGCGGTGAGCGCCGGCGGCAAATCGTAAGTGAGCTCGGGATCAACCACCGCCACCTTCGCCAGCATCAGCGGACTGCGCAGGCTCACCTTCAGTTTGTGTTCCGGCGATGACAGCACCGCGTTGCGCGTTACTTCCGTGCCGGTGCCGGCTGTCGTCGGGATGGCGATGAACGGCGCGGATGGTTTGGCCAGCGCCTTGCTGCGCCCGATGATTTCGATGTAATCCAGCAACTCGCCGTCGTTCGTCAGCATCGCAGCCATCGCTTTCGCCGCGTCCAATGCGCTGCCACCGCCAAAGCCGATCACCAGTTCGCAATTTTCCTTTTTGGCCAGTGCGGTGCCTTGTTCAATCGTGGAAAGCTCCGGTTCGCCAGCGGCGGAAAAGGTTGCCGCGTTCACACCGGCTTCGCGAAGAATTTTCAGCAATGGCCCGGCGCGTTTTGCGTCGCGACCGGTCACGACCAACGCGCGTTTGCCAAATTCTTTGGCAATGGCGTCCGCCTCGCGCAGCGTGCCCGCGCCGAAAATGATTCGCGTCGCTGTTGCAAATTCAAAGCGCATAGAAAGTTTTGCTGGTAGGGACGCGCTGCCGCGCGTCCTGGTCCCGCAAAGCGGGATCGGCCCCACCACTTTTAGTCATCCGGAAAAACCTTGTTGAACTTCACGCTGAAACGCGGCCCGGCCATCATCGGCGCCACCGCATCGCGCCAGACCGGATAATGTTGCGTTTCCTTGTGCGCGGCGACGGCGTCGGCGTCGCGATAAACCTCCACCAGCACGAACCGCGTCGGGTCATCCTGCTGTTGCAAAACGTCGAAGCGCAGGACACCCAGCTCCAGCAAACTCAGGCGCGCGTTGACGTGCGTCGCCTCCTTGAACGCCTCGACGCACTCCGGTTTGACATGAACATGAACGTGAACCACAAGCATGTGCGACGAATACGCGAAAGTCTGAAAAAGCACAAGCTGTCAACGAACTGAAAATTGATTATCAAGCCGCGCAATTTGCATTGAACCGGCGTGACAGTCCTTCCAAACTGGCCGGACCCAATGGGCGCGCAATGGAAACAGGCCGGACGCGAAATCAACGCGCAGAAAAAAGGCCAGATGACCGCCAAACTGGTCCGCGAAATCATGGTCGCGGCCAAGCTCGGCGGGCCTGATCCCGACCTCAATCCGCGCCTCTTTGTCGCTGTCGAAAAGGCCCGGAAAGCCTCCGTCTATCGCGACACCATCGAGCGCGCCATCAGAAAGGGCGCCGGGCTTGACACGGAAAAAGTCAATTTCGAGACCGTCGTCTATGAAGGTTTCGCGCCGCACAAGGTGCCGGTCATCGTTGAGTGTCTCACCGACAGTCGCAACCGCACCGCGCCGGAAATCCGCAATCTGTTCAAGGCCGGCTCGCTCGGCCAGCCCGGCAGCGTCAGCTTTTTCTTCAATCACCTCGGGGTCGTCGAAGCCACGCATCCCGACGCCAATCGCGACGCCGAAGCCGATGCCATCGAAGCCGGCGCGCAGGAAATCGAGCCGCTCGAAGCCGAGGAAATCCCCGCCGGACAGAAGGGCGCGCGCTTGCTCACGGAAATCAAGGACCTCGACCACGTGGCCAAGGCGTTGAAGGCCGCCGGTTGGAACGTCATCGCCTCGGAAATCCGTTATCTGGCCAAGAATTTTGTCGAAGTCGGCGCCGCCGACCGCAAGGACGTCGAAAATTTCCTCAACGCCCTCGACGACCACGACGACGTGCACCGCGTCTATGCGGCAATGAAGTAGCCCGTCGCCAACAACGTCCACAAACGAGTTATGGACATTCCCGCCGCCATCAGCGATAATGATTGTGTTCCCGCCTAGCGAGCCGGTTCAAGGGATTTCCCGACCTAGAAATTTTATGATCAAAAATCAAGCAGCCATCGCGCCGGCGGCCAATCAGCCCGCGATCAGTGAAACCGAACAGCAGCGATTCGAGCGCATCCTGTCACGCGACCAATTCAAACCGCTGAAAGCCGTGTTCGACAATCTTGGCATTGCCATCCCGGTGATGCAGGGGGCGATCATCACCACGAACTCCTACCAGATGTTTCTGGGCAAGCTGGGCTATCGCGTCGTCGTGGTGAAGCAAATCCATGAGCAGGATTGCTACTCCCGCCTGGGGCCGGCCGGCGGCATCCGGGCCGTGCTGCCGGTCCATGACATGGCCACCTACAGCACACTGGTCACGCTCGTGAACTTCGATTCCACGCTGACCACCACGCCCAAATCCGTTGATTATTACGATGACCTGTTGGCCGAGTTCAAAACCCAGTTGATGAACCGGTCCGGAAACGCCGCGTGAGTCCGTAAGGACGCGAGAGAAAATCCCACCGTTGAAACGGTGGGATTTTCGCGCGATTTTGCGGACAAGCCCCGCGAGGGGGCGGCAGAAATTCGCCAGCCCCAGCGGGGCGACATCTTTGTAGTTGGGCGATCGAAATGAATTCAAGCTCCGTAAGGAGCGGCATATTTCGCTGCGAATGAAATCCAACTTGACCCCGGTTACGGTTTCATTCCGGCGGAATAGCGCGGAGCGTCTTGGAGTGCGCCGGCAGAGCGCCTTGCCGCGTCGTAGTAAAGCGAAGACGGGAGCGGCGACGGCGCTTTCGCTAGGCGTGATGTGACCGAAATGTTTGCGAAGTTCCAAAGCGGTGTCGCGCTTCGCTTGCCACCGCAGTCCAAAATACTGCGTGGGGAAAACGGGAAATTTTGGAAAGGTTGAGCGCGGCCGGCGAGTGCTGGTGGCCGTGCGCCAGCACCTCACCAGGGGCGCACGAGGTCGGGACGCCTTTTGCGCGCAACCCGGGGGCTCACCTGCTGGCCAGTGGCGGCCAAATCTTCGGGTGGAGTCACAGCGGCCGACTGCGCTTGCCCCGACTCAGCCTGTATCGCCGTCATCGTCTCGTCAATCACCCCGAGCAATTCCTCCCGGCCATGTTTCGCCATCGCGGAACAGGTAAAGATCGCCGGCAGCTTCTCGAACCATCCGGAGATGCGGGCCGTGAACGCCGCGATGTTCGCCTGCACCGTTGCGGGCGTTACCTTGTCCGTCTTGGTGAAGACGAGGACGAACGGGACGGCATTGCGGGTGAGCCATTCCACGAATTTGACATCAATTTCCTGCGGAGACAGCCCGGAATCGAGCAGCGCAAAGACACAGCTAAGGTTCGTTCGATGCTGAAGGTAATCGTCCACCGCGTGGTTGAACTTGAATTTGGCCTTGCGCGTCCCTGCGGCGAATCCGTATCCCGGCAGATCCACCAGACGCCAGGTCCGGTTCATCGTGAAAATGTTGATGAGCTTGGTAAACCCCGGGGTGGGCGAGACCCGGGCCAGATCCAGCTTGCCCGAGAGCAGGTTCAGCAGGGAGGACTTGCCGACGTTCGAGCGGCCGACGAAGGCGAATTCAGGCAGCGACTCGTCCGGACACGAATCCAGGTCCGGCGCGCTGCAATCAAAAATGGCGGATGAAATGTTCACGATTGGCAACCAGCAGACCATTATCGCAGCAAATCAGCTTCACTGATACACCTATTTTCTGAGAATGATTGCTGCGGGAGCAACTGCACACCGTCGCGGAATGAAAGCGGTGGAGGGCCACCGCAGTCCAAGACGCTGGGGCGTTGCATGATGATTTACGAAATGCGCGAAGCGTCTTGGAGTGCGCCGGCAGAGCGCAGCTGCGACGGCGCTTTCGCTGGGCGTGATGTGACCGAAATGTTTGCGAAGTTCCAAAGCGGTGTCGCGCTTCGCTTGCCACCGTAGTCCAAAATACCGCGCGGGGAAAACGGGAGACGGTGGAAAAGGTTGAGCGCACCTGCGAGCGCGGGTTGCCGGGCGCAAGCACCTGCGATGGACCGCCAATGAAGAGTTTTCCGTTTGCACTAAGCAGGGGCATGATGACAAGATTTCAGCCATGCGGCTGGACAAACCAAAACAGAAATACTGGCATTGCTTTGTGAGGCTGGCTGGAAAACACCAAGAGTGGTCAGTGGTAAATGATATGACGTTTGCGCAGTTGCAAAAGCAGATCGTTGAACCTTGGCATCAGCAAAAGAAATTCACGGTGGGAGGGCTTGTTATTCCAAGTCGTCCAGAGGTTGCAGAAATTAAAATAGTCCACACTCGCCGCTCGCAAAAGCAAGCTGAGGCTGAACGCGACGCAGAAAATCAAGCCAGCAACTTTATTGACCACCTGACAGACCCGCGGTCTTTGTCATTTGACGAAGGGGAAGACCTAACCTACGAACTGCTCTTTGAAGAAATGAATTCACAAACTTCTGATTCTGACGTTTCTAAGATCGTTCATGTATGCAAAAACGCCTCCGATATTCCGCACAAACCCTTTCAGCGCGAAAGCGAAAGAAGCCGGGATACGTGATCGTTGATGAGTATGATGTGCAAGACCTGCTGAACGCGGTTCTTCGCGCATACTTGAAGCAGGTGATTTCAGAAGAGCCATTGGGCAAAGTTGCAAACGCCGTTTCGGGGAGGGCTGATTTAGCGGTAGGGAAACTTGGCGTCTTGATTGAAGTGAAAATAGCGCGTCGAGCAGCCGACCAAAGACGGATTCTCAATGACTTCGGCAAAGACTTGAACCTTTACGCCAAGTGGCCTCACCTGAAACACCTGATTTATTTCATCTACAACTCGCATCTTCTGGCTGATGCCGAAGCCTTCGAGGAGCTTGATGGCTTAAAGGAGATTTCGGGACGGAAATTTAACGTCCACGTCGTCTTGGGCTAACGCTTTTCCAGAGGATTCTTGAAAACCTCAAGGCCGATAAGGTCTGCGGTATGAGCAAGAATCCTTTGTTGTGTGATGTCGCTAAAACCCGGAATGTAACTAACCAAACCCGGGTCGTAAATCAATTGAATCGGCATGCATCCTTGCTGCACGGCGAACGCAATTCCACCTCGCACACTGTCTCCAGGAAATGCCTTTCCATGCAGATAATCACGCGTCTGTTCAACTGAATAGCTATTGCCCTTGTCGTCTCGCAACGTAAAACCGAAATGGGACAGATCAATGTCGTTGAGCTTACCCGAATTCTTTACAGCAACTTGGAAATAGACGATTTCTCGTCCGCGTTTGCGCTCTTCGTCGAGCTGAAACTGGTAGAATACTTGATAGTCAACCGCACGTTGGCCTAGCAGCACTCGCTCGATAGTCACCTTCAGCAGACCAGACGACTCTTGAAGTTCCAGAGATAAATCCTGTTCCAGCCGAGGCCCAAACGATTGCTTCACCGGAACGAACTTGCTCGCTCTCTGTTTCGCATCCTCAATCCGATCCCTCGATAGTTGTGTGTTCAATTCTGCAAGAGCCTTTTCAATTTGATCTTTGTATGTCAGCCCACCTGGCTGTATGGCGGTGTAGTCAGCACTGGTTACGCCGGCGGCGCGAGCCAAAATATACCATTTGTAGGCTTCAGTTAAATCCTTCTCAATTCCCGCACCGTATTGCAGCTGCATCGCCATCCCAAACATACCAATAAATTCGCCTCGTTCTGCTGCTTTACGATACCAATAGGCGGCTTCAATCTCGCTTTGTGAAACTCCCAGCCCTTGCCTGTAACAATAGCCAAGATTGCAGAACGCCTCCGCAACACCTTGTTCCGCAGCTTTTAAATACCACTTAATCGCTTCCGGTGGATTTTTGGGAACGCCAATTCCATTGGAGAGCAAAAATCCCATTTCATATTGAGCTTCTGGTAAATGAGCCTCCGCACATTTTTGAATCAATTCGACTCCTTTTTGGCCGTCTCTTGGCACTCCGACTCCATCCAAGTAACAAAGCCCCAGATTGCGGATTGTGACTGCGTTCATTTGGCCCGTTTCGCCTTGCGTTTGCGCTTCGTACGGTAAGACGTCAGCGTGCCGTACTGGCCGGCGGCAATTTCCGCGTGCGTCTGGTCATGCAGGGCATCATAAGCATGAACATCAGCCCCCGCCGGGACTTCGGGCCGGTAAATCTTTACGCCAGGCTGCTTTTGCTTGCGTTGGTAATGGGCAACCTGCTTTCTGGGATCGAAGCCGAACTTCCTGGCAATCTGACGGCGAATGGCCCAGATTTCCTCCAGCGTCTCGTCACGTTTCGTGTTCATGTTTCAATTCTTCGTTCCCGCCAGCTCTTCCTCAAAATCCACAATTTCTTTTATTTGAACCAAAAACCAGCGGTCAATTTTCGTGAGGTTGAAAATCTCCTCGATGGTGAAGCCGGCGCGCAGGGCGTGGCGGATGAAGAATATCCGTTCGGCGTTGGGCACGCTCAGTTTGCGGCTGATGACGTCGCGCGGCAGGATGTCGCGGTCGCCGTAAACTTCGTTGCCGATGCGCCACGGTTTGCCGTCGCCGCCCAGACC